>CAYQGF010000138.1:0-8658 GCA_964416885.1 uncultured Iamiaceae bacterium | reverse complement strand
GCCCAGGATGCCTTCGTCCGCGTCGCTCCGGTGCTGGCGGGCGGCCCCGACGGTGCCGACGCCGGGCCGGACAACCCCGCCGCCTACCTCCGCACCGTGCTGGTCAACCTGTGCCGCGACGACGGTCGCCGCCGGCGCACGGTCGAGCGCCATCCGCCCCCGCCACCGACCAGCGCCCCGGCTCCGGGCCTGCCGGCCGACCTCGACGAGGTGTGGCAGGCGGTCCAGCGGCTCCCGGAGCGGCGCCGCACCGCCATCGTGCTGCGCTTCTGGGCCGACCGTCCGACCGACGAGATCGCCGCCCTCCTCGGCTGCAAGCCCGCCACCGTCCGTTCGTTGGTTCGGCGCGGCCTGGCGTCCTTGGAGGAGGTCCTGACCGATGACCGCTGAAGCCGAACCAACGAACGCCGGCGGCTCCGCAAGCTCCGCCACCGGGGAAACACCCGTGCTGCCCGAGCTCGGCTCGCACGCTCGCTCACTGGATCCACCGGGGCCTGGCCTCGTGGGAGGAGGTCCTGACCGATGACCGCTGAAGCCGACGCCCCGCCCCGGCTCCGGGCCGCCCTCGACGCCGCCGCCGCCGGGCCGGTGCCCCCGGCCTGGGACGCCATCCGGGGCCGGGTCGGGACCGGCGAGGTCGCCACCCTCCCGCCGGCCCCGGCCCGCCGGGCCGCCCGCTGGCTCCCGGTCGCCGCCGCCGTCGCCCTGGTCGCCGGGGGCGTCGCCCTCGCCACCCGCGCCGGTGACGACCCCACGCCCCGCGCCTCCGACGACGCCGCCTACTGCGCCGCCCTGGCCCGGCCCGCCCGGGTGGGCATCGGCGTGATGGTGTTCTTCGACGTGGACGCGACCACCGACGACGTGGCCCGGGTACGGGGGGCCATCGAGGCGACCGGCGGGGCGAACGACCTCCGCTACCGGGACCGGGACGAGTCCTACGCCGAAGCCCTCCGGCTGTTCGCCGACCAACCGGAGATGCTCGACCTGCTCCGGCCCGAGGACGTGCCCACGTCCTTCGCCATGACGACCGCGACGGACCAGGCCGCCGCGGCCGTGCAGGCCGCGGTCGAGGACGACCCGGCGGTGCAGGCCGCCGAGGTCGACCCCCCGAACGCGCGGGACCTGTACGCCCAGGTGGTCAGCCTGGCCAAGACCGGGATGCCGAACGGCCGGCCCGCCCGCCCGCTCGACCCGGCGGCGCTCGACGCCCTCACGGTCGCGGCGCCCACCGAGCTCGCGGTCCCACCGGAGCTGGCCGAGCAGGCCGGGCCCGACCCGGTCGGCCAGGTCACCGCCTGGCTGCGGCCGACGGCCGGCGACGGGCGCGGCCCCCAGGCCGCGGCGTCGGCCATCGTCGTCGACGCCGCGTCCCGGTGTGGGCGTGATGCCCACGAGGTCCTGGGCGAGGACGCCGACGAGCTCACGACGCCGACCACCACCGAGCCGGGCTGAGCCGCCGACGGGGACCAGCCGGGATCGCGGGCAACCACGCCGCCACCCGCCGGTAGGGTCGGCCGATGGCCGAGACGAACCCGTACCGCCTGCCCCGCACCGTCCTCCCCCGGCGGTACGACCTGCACCTGGTGCCCGACCTCGACGCCGCCACGTTCGCCGGCACCGTGGCCGTCGAGGTCGAGGTCGTCGAGCCGACGGCCGAGGTGGTGCTCAACGCCATCGAGCTGGAGGTCGACGAGGCCTGGGTCGACCAGGGCGGCACCCGCCTCGACGCCACCGTCGCCCTCGACGACGACCTGGAGCGGGCCACCCTCGCCCTCCCGGCCGCCCTGAGCGCCGGCCCGGCCACGGTCCACCTGGCCTTCCGGGGGGTCCTCAACGACAAGCTCCACGGCTTCTACCGCTCGACCTTCACCGACGACGACGGCGCCACCCGCACCATCGCCACGACCCAGTTCGAGGCCACCGACGCCCGCCGGGCCTTCCCGTGCTGGGACGAGCCCGACCTCAAGGCCACCTTCGCCGTCACCCTCGACGTCCCAGCCGACCTGTTCGCCGTCAGCAACGCGGCCGAGGTGAGCCGGGGGCCGAGCCCCGACGACCCCGCCCGCCATCGGGTCACCTTCGCCGAGACGATGGTGATGTCGACCTACCTGGTCGCCTTCGTCGTCGGCCCCCTGGAGGCCACCGAGCCCGTCGACGTCGACGGCGTGCCGCTGCGGATCGTCCACCGCCAGGGCCAGGGTGACCTCACCGCCTTCGCCCTGGAGTCCGGGGCCTTCGCCCTCCGCTTCTTCACCGAGTACTTCGGCGTGCCCTACCCGGCCGACAAGCTCGACCTGGTCGCGGTGCCCGACTTCGCCTTCGGGGCCATGGAGAACCTCGGCTGCGTGACCTTCCGGGACGCCCTGCTGATCGTCGACCCGGAGCGGGCCACCCAGGCCGAGCTGATGCGGGTGGCCGACGTCATCCACCACGAGATCGCCCACATGTGGTTCGGCGACCTGGTGACCATGCAGTGGTGGGAGGGCATCTGGCTCAACGAGGCGTTCGCCACCTTCATGGAGATGCTCTGCACCGACGCCTTCCGCCCCGGGTGGGACCGGTGGACCGACTTCGGGCTGTCGCGCACCGCGGCCTACGACACCGACGCCCTCACCACGACCCGGCCCATCGAGTTCGAGGTCGTCTCGCCCGCCGACTGCGAGGCCATGTTCGACGTCCTCACCTACGAGAAGGGCGCCGCGGTCGTCCGCATGCTGGAGCAGTACCTCGGGGCCGAGGCGTTCCGGGAGGGCATCCGGCTCTACATCCGCAGCCACCTCCACGGGAACACCCGGACGACCGACCTGTGGGACGCCATCGAGGAGGCCACCGGCCAGCCCGTGCGGCGCATCATGGACAGCTGGATCTTCCAGGGCGGCCACCCCGAGGTCGCCGTCGCCGTCGAGGGGACGACCGTCCGCCTGGCCCAGCAGCGGTTCCTCTACGACACCGGCGCCGGGCGCTCGGTGGACACGACGGGGTGGGCGGTGCCGGTCCTGGTCCGCTGGGGCGCGGCCGACGGTGCCACCGGGTTGGAGAAGGTCCTGGTCGAGACGCCGGAGGCCACCGTCGACCTGCCGACCGAGCCCGCCTGGGTCGTCGCCAACAGCGGCGGCAGCGGGTTCTTCCGGGTCCGCTACGACGCGGCCGGGCTGGTCGCGGCCACCAAGGCCCCCGACCTCACCCCCCTGGAGCGCTATGGCCTGGTCGACGATGCCTGGGCCGGGCTGCTCGCCGGGTCGATCGGCGTGACCGAGGTGCTCGACCTCCTGCGCACCTACGCCGACGAGACCGACCTGGCGGTGTGGCAGCGGGTCACGGGCGTCCTCGGCTCGCTCGACCGGCTGGTCGACGAGACGGCCCGCCCCGACCTCCAGGCGTGGGGCCGGGCGCTGGTCGGCCCCGCCCTGCGCCGGCTCGGGCTCGACCCCGTGCCCGGCGAGGCCGACCGCACCGCGGCGCTGCGGGCCACCCTCGTCACCGCCCTCGGCACCACCGGCGCCGACCCGGAGACGGTGGCCCGGTGCGAGGCCGTGCTCGTCGCCGCCGACGCCGGCGAGCCGGTCGATGCCGACCTGCTGGACGCCGCGGTCAAGGTCCTGGCCGCGGCGGGCGACGCCGAGCGCTTCGAGGACTTCCGGGCCCGGTCGGCCGCGGCCGACACGCCACAGGCCCGGCTCCGCTACCTCGGCGCCCTGGCCGACTTCCCCGGCGAGGTCGAGGGCCAGACGTTCCGGGAGATGACCCTCACCGATGCGGTCCGCACCCAGGATGCGCCGTTCGTCCTCCGCCGGTCGATGGCCAACCGCGACCAGGCCCGGGCCACGTGGGAGTTCGTCGCCGGTCGCTGGTCGGACGTCAACGACCGCTTCCCGTTCAACACCGTCGCCCGGTTGCTCGAAGGCGTCCGCACCATCACCGACCCCGGCCTGGCCGCCGAGGTCGACGGCTTCCTCGCCGAGCATCCCCTCCCCCAGGCCGAGAAGCCGGTCGCCCAGCATCGGGAGCGCATGCGGGCCGGTGTCGCCCTGCGGGCCCGGGCCGCCGAGGACCTCGCCGCGGCACTGGCGCGCCCGCCGGAGGCGTCAGCCGAGGCCTGACCGGAGCAGGCCCACCACCTCGTCGGCCCGGCGCACGTCGCCGTAGCTGCGGTAGATCGTGCGCAACGTGGCGGCGTGGCTGGCGTCGTCGACCCCGGCGCAGGCGTCGCCGACCACGACGGTGCGGTAGCCGAGGGTCGCGGCGTCCCGCGCCGTGGCCTCGACGCAGACGTTGGTGACGGTGCCGCCGACGAGGACGGTGTCGATGCCCCGCGCCCGCACCATCCCGTCGAGGTCGGACCGACCGGGGAAGAAGGCGCTCGACGCCGACTTCACGACGTGGAGGTCCTCGCCGGCCACGTCGAGGCCGGGCCAGAGGGCGTCGCCGCCCGAGGCGGCGTAGGTCGCGGCCACCGTCGGCCCGTAGAAGGCGACGGCCCAATCGGTCGGGGGGTCGACGGACGGCTGCACCCAGGCGACCGTCCCCCCGGCGGCCCGCAGCGCGCCGGCGAGCCGGTTGACCGGGTCGACGATGCCGGCCGCGTAGGCCGTGGAGTCGACGAAGAAGGTCAGCAGTTCGACGACGACGAGGACGGTCCGGCCCGGGTCGATCGTCTCGTAGGCGTGGCGGCGGCCTCGGCGCTCGACGTGACGGGCGATCTCCCGCGCCGGGATATCCCACTGGTGCACCGGGACCATCGGCGTAGCGTCCCACGGATGGTGGTGCGGTTGAAGGACTGGTGCATCGACGCGGTGGGCCCCGAGGTGGTCGGTGCCTTCTGGGCCGCGGCACTGGGCTTGGAGGCCCGGCCGCATCCGACCCGGCCGGTCGTCGGGCTGTGGCGCGACGAGGTCCCGGTGATCTGGGTCAACGGCGTCGACCACCCGAAGGTGGTGAAGGACCGGGTTCACCCCGACCTGCGGGCGTGGTCCCCCGACGACCTGGAGGCCCTCGGTGCCGTCACCGTTGCCGACCACGGCGACTGGCGGGTGATGGCCGACCCGGAGGGCAACGAGATGTGCGCCTTCCCGGCCGACCGGGTGCGCCGCCCCGACGACCCGCCGGCCGAGCTGTTCGCCTGGTGCGTCGACAGCGAACGACCGGTCGAGGCGGCGGCGTGGTGGGCCCACGCCACGGGGGCCCAGGTGGTGCCGGGGCCGGACGGGGCGCTCCGCTGGCTCCGGGGCACGCCGGGGCTCGACGGCGCCCTCTGGAAGTTCGTGCCGGTCGCCGACGAGCGGGTGGTCGAGAACCGCGTCCACTGGGACGTCGTGGGCGACGCCGAGGCCCTCGTCGCCGCCGGCGCCACCCTCGTCCGTCGCCCCGACCACGACATCTTCTGGACGGTCCTCCGTGACCCCGAGGGCAACGTCTTCTGCTGCTTCGCCCCCTGACGGGAGTCGACCGGCACACAATGGGGTCTGACCCCATTGTGTGCTGCTTCGCCCTGACCGGGCGGGGCTACTCGCCGGTGAAGACGGGGGGCCGCTTCTCGGCGAAGGCGCGGGGGCCCTCCTTGGCGTCCTTGGTCTCGAAGATGATCGGCTCGCCGATGGTGAGCTCGTGGGCCAGGCCGTCGGCCTCGGTCATGCCGGCGGTCTCCCGCATCGACCGGAGGACGGCCCTGACCGCGAGCGGGCCGTTGGCGGCGATCAGGTCGGCCAGCTCGCGGGCCTTGGCCAGCGCCTGCCCGGCGGGGACGACGTGGCCGATCAGGCCCATCTCCTTGGCCTCCTCGGCACTGATGCGGCGGCCGGTGAGGAGCAGGTCGGCGGCGTTGGTGAAGGCGATCTGGCGTGGGAGCCGCACGGTCGACCCGCCGAGGGGGAAGAGCCCGCGCTGGACCTCGGAGATCCCGAACTCGGCGGTGTCGCCGGCGACCCGGACCTCGGTGGCCTGGAGGATCTCGGTGCCGCCGGCCACGCAGTAGCCCTCGACGGCGGCGATGATCGGCTTGGACGGCCGGAAGTGGCGCAACAGCGCCTTCCAGTGCATGTCGGGGTCCTCGGCCCAGCGCTCCTGCACCTCGGCGGGCATCCCGGCCGCGAGGGCCTTGAGGTCCATGCCCGAGCAGAACGTGCCGCCGGCGCCGGTGAGGATCCCGACCCGCAGCTCGGGGTCCTCGTCGAGGAGCTTCCAGGCATCGGCGGCCCGGGCGAGCATGTCGGGGCTGAAGGCGTTGCGGGCCTCGGGTCGGTTCAGGGTGACGGTCAGGACGGCGCCGTCGCGCTCGACGAGGAGGTCGCTCATGGCCCCGACCCTACGTCGGTGACGAGAACGCGTTCTCCCGAGCTCAGGAGGACTTCTCGAGGGGATCGGCGCGGAGGGGCTCGGTGCGGATCCGGTGCCCGCCGTCGGCCGACGGCCCGGCGGCGACGGCGCCACCGACGAGGACGGCCTCGATGCGGCCCAGGGCCTCGACCGTGCGATCGGTCTGGACCTGGTGCTCGTGGACCAGGCGGGCCAGCCAGTACCGGAACAGGCGGGCGAGCGAGAAGCGGACGACCAGGGCCGAGCCCACGATGACCAGGGCCAGGCCCAGCAGCCCGCCGGACACCGCGTAGGGCATCTGGAGCCCGACGTTGGTTGTGCCCGAGACCTGGTACCAGGCGTAGAGGATGCACACGACGCCGAGCGCGACCAGGGCCCCACCCCCGGTGAGCAGCATCCGCTCCCGGTCGGCATTGGGCTCCGGCACGTGGATCTGGTGCACCCGGGCGGCGAGGTCGGCCGGGCCGCCGGAGGTCGTCGGATCGGTCATGGGGACGCTCCCAGGTAGGCGGCGGACAGCTCGGACTCGATGGTGGACGGGGCGCCGACGGAGGTGATGCGCCCCTGGGACATGATCGCGGCCACGTCGGCCACGCCGAGGACGGTGCGGGCGAACTGCTCGACGACCAGCACCGACACGCCGTGGCGGGTGATGCGGTGCACCTGCTGGTACAGCTCGTCGACGATGATCGGCGCCAGCCCCATCGACAGCTCGTCGAGGAGCAGGACCGAGGGCGAGGTCACCAGCGCCCGGGCCAGCGACAGCATCTGCTGCTCGCCCCCCGAGAGGGTGCCGGCCAGCTGGTCGCGTCGGGCGCCGAGCTTGGGGAAGATGCCGTAGGCCTTCTCCTCGACCTCGGCCAGGCGCTGGCCCCGGTAGGTCGCCATCCGCAGGTTCTCCCGGACGGTCAGCGACCGGAACACGCCTCGCCCCTCGGGCACCGTGCACAGCCCGGCCGCGGCCAGCGCCGCCGGCTTGGCCCCGGTGACCCGCCGTCCGGCGACGAAGACCTCGCCGGCGGTGGGCACCATCTGGCCGCTGGCGACGGTGAGGGTGGTCGTCTTGCCGGCGCCGTTGGGGCCGAGCAGGGCGACCACGGTGCCGGCGGGGACGACGAGGTCGACCCCGTGGAGCACCTCGATCTTCCCGTAGGCGGCGCGCACCCCTCGCAGCTCGAGGACGGGGGCACCGAGCGGGGCGGGCCGGACCGGCGCCGCCCCGTCGACGAGGACGGACACGTCGATGCCGGCGTCGAGGTCGCCCGGCCCCTTGGTCAGGTCGGCGCTCACCCGGCCACCTCCCCCACCGGTGCCGCCCCGAGGTAGGCCTCGACGACCCGCGGGTCGTTCTGGACCTCCGCCGGCGTGCCGTGGGCCAGGACCCGGCCCAGGTCGAGGACGTAGACGTCGGACACGAGCCGCATCACGAGGGGCACGTCGTGCTCGACGAGCAGGATGCCGAGCCCGGCGGCGGCGAGCTGCTCCAGGATGGCGGCGAAGTGCTCCGTCTCGGCCTCGTCGAGCCCCGAGGCCGGCTCGTCGAGCAGGAGCAGGCGGGGGCGGGCGGCGAGGGCGCGGGCCAGCTCGACCAGGCGGGCCGTGCCGGTGGGCAGCTCCTCGGAGCGGACGCCGGCGACGTCGCCGAGGCCCAGGTGCTCGAGCACGACCGCGGTCTCCTCGACCGCGCTCATCGCCGGCTCGGCGCCGGGCACCCGGGGCGGCCGGTCGGCCCCGCCCTGGCGGCGGACCAGCTCGCCGGCCAGCAGCACGTTCTCGGCCACCGACAGCGAGCCGAACAGCTCCAGGCGCTGGAAGGTCCGGCCCAGGCCCAACCGCGCCCGCTTGTGGGCGGCCAGCCCGCTGATGTCGTGGCCGTCCCACAGGACCAGCCCCGACGAGGGGCGTTCGAGCCCGGTGATGACGTTGAAGGTGGTGGTCTTGCCGGCGCCGTTGGGGCCGATGAGCCCGGTGATGCAGCCGGCGTCGGCCTGGAGGCTGGCGTGGGCGACGGCGATGTTGCCGCCGAAGCGGACGGTGATGTCGCGCAGCTCCAGCAGCGGCGGGCTCACGGCTGCCCCACCCGGCGTGCACCGAGCGCGAGTGGAGCCTGGCTCCACTCGCGCTGGCGGACGTCGTCGCGGCCCCAGCCCAGGCCGGTGACGTGGTCGAGCCGGGCCACCTCGGCGGGGGTGAGCCGCCGGCCGGGGGCGACCAGGGCCTCGGGGGTGCGGGCGACGGTCACGACCCCGTCGGTCACCGCCGCGGCCTCCCGGCGCCGGGCGATGGCGTCGACGACCGCGGTGGCCCCGTCGGCGGCCTGCCGCACCGCCCCGTCGGGCGAGCGGG
>CAYQGF010000137.1:0-8679 GCA_964416885.1 uncultured Iamiaceae bacterium | reverse complement strand
CGGGGTCGTGCTGGCGGAGCCGGCCGGCGTCCATCTCCCGCTGGAAGTAGTTGACCGCCCGCTCGTAGTGGGGTCGCAGCACCTTGCCCAGGTCGATCGGGAGGTGTTGGCCGCCCTCCAGGGCCTCGCGCCGGGCGATGCGGACGAAGTCGGGGTTCTCCTGGAAGAACATGAACCCCGCGGTGAGGACGTGGTCGACCTTGTTCCAGCCGTCGCGCATCGGCTCCTCGACGGCTTCCTCCACCCGGGCCGACCACTGCGCCATGACCCCGAGGAAGACCTCGGCGTAGATGGCCTCCTTGGACGGGAAGTGGTGGAGGATGCTGGGGCGGCGGATGCCGACGCCGGCGGCGATGTCGTTGAGCGAGGTGCCGTCGAAGCCCCGGTCGGCGAAGCACTTGCGCGCCTCGACCAGGATGGCGTCCCGGGTCGAGACCTCTCCGTCGCTCACGGCCCAGCAGGGTACCGGTACTCTCCGGCGGTATGACCGTTCTGGCCGCGTCCCACGTGGTGACGCCGACCGGCGTCCTCTCCCCCGGGCTGGTCGAGATGGCCGACGGCCGCATCACCTCGGTGGTGCCGACGACCGGCACGGCGCCCGACCGGGTCCTGGCCCCCGGGTTCGTCGACCTCCAGGTCAACGGGGTCGACGACGTCGACGTCGCCGCGGCCTCCGGGGCGAGCGACTGGGAGCGGCTCGACGGCCTGCTGGCGGCCCAGGGCACCACCACCTGGCTGCCGACCCTCGTGACGGCCCCCCTCGACGCCTACCCCGGCCGGCTCGACCGCATCGGCGAGGCCGCGGCCCGAGACGGCGCCCGCCCCCGGATCGCCGGCGTCCACCTGGAGGGGCCGTTCCTGGGCGGCGCCCACGGCGCCCACCCCCCCGCCCTCGTCGTCCCGCCCGACCTGGAGTGGCTGGCCGGCCTGCCGCCGATCGTCCAGCTGGTCACGCTGGGGGCCGAGGTCGAACGGGCCGCCGACGCCGTGCGGGCCCTGGCCGACCGCAAGGTCCTGGTGGCGGTCGGCCACTCGTCGTCCACCCTGGCGGAGGCGACCGCCGCCATCGACGCGGGTGCCCGGCTGGTCACCCACGGCTACAACGCCATGTCACCGCTCCACCATCGTGAGCCCGGCCTGGTCGGGGCCTTCCTCACCGACGACCGGGTGACGGTGTCGCTGATCGCCGACGGTGTCCACGTCCATCCGGCCGCCCTCGACGTCGCCTTCCGGTGCAAGCCCGACGGTCGCGTCGTCCTCGTCACCGATGCGGTGGCCTGGCGGGCCGGCCACATCGGCTCGATCGGCGTGGCCCACGACGGCACTGCGCCCCGGCTGCCGGACGGCACGCTCGCCGGCTCGGCCCTCACCATGGACGCCGCCGTGGCCCTCGTCGTCCACCGGGTCGGCGTGTCGCTGGAGCGGGCGGTCCGGGCCGCGTCGACCACCCCGGCCCACCTGCTGGGCCTCGCCGACCGGGGCGCCCTGGCCGCCGGCCGCCACGCCGACGTCGTCGCCCTCGACCCGATCTCCCTCCGCGCCACCGCCACCTGGGTCGGAGGAGTCCAGGTCCACGGGTGAGCTCGTCTCGTCACTCGGTCGCTGGCGCTCCCTCCGTTCCTCGAACTTGAGGCGCTCGGCTGGGCGCGTCGTCCCTTCGATTGCGCTCGGCGGCCGGCTGGGACCCTGCTGCCCACGCCCTACGGTGGCGGGATGGACATCGTTGCTGCTGTGTTCATCGAGGAGATGGAGATGCGCCAGGTCCCCGGGCCGTCGACGCGCCTCGACCTCACCGGCATCCACTTCTCGGTGGCCGCCCCGGCGCCGGTCCCCGTCACCATCGAGCCCCACCTGCTGGTGCTGGTCCGGTGCCGGCCCGACGAGAGCGGACAGGGCGCCCTGGAGGTCGTCTACCGGCGGGGCGAGGAGCAGGTGGCCCGGAACGTGCAACCGCTCCAGGTCGAGCCGGGGAAGTTCAACTACCGGCTGGTCCGGGCCCAGCTCCAGTTCACGGACTACGACGTGGTCGAGGCCCACTGCCGCCTCGACCAGGGCCCCACCACCGTCGTCCCCCTGACGCTCCTGCCGCCGACCGGGTGATGACCGCTGTCGCCGCCGCCCTGTCGGAGCACCCGACGCCGGCCGAGGCGGTAGGCGAGGTCGTCGGCGCCATCCTCGACGCGGTCGGGCCGGAGCCGGACCTGGCCGCCCTGTTCGTGTCCCGCTCCCTCGTGGGCGCGGTCGACGACATCGCCGGCGCGGTCCAGGCCCTGCTGCGCCCCGGCGCCCTGATCGGGGCGGCCGCGAGCCGGGTGATCGGCGGGGGCCGGGAGGCCGAGGGCGGACCGGCGGTCGCCCTCTGGGCGGCGCGCACCGGCCCGGTGCTCCCGGTCCGCATCACCGCCGAGGCGGTCGACGGCGGGGTCCGGGTCCTCGGCGTCCCCCGGGCCGCGGGGCAGGACGGTCCCCGCACCCTCGTCCTCCTGGCCGACCCCTTCACGCTCCCGCTCGACGCCCTGCTCGCCACGATGGCCACCGACATCCCCGAGCTGACGGTGGTGGGCGGGATGGCCTCCGCCGCGCAGGGGCCGGGCGGCAACCGGCTGGTCCTCGGCGGCGAGGTCCACCGGGACGGCGCGGTGGGCGTGCTCCTGCCCCCCGGGACGGCCACCCATCCGGTCGTGGCCCAGGGCTCCCGACCGGTCGGCGACCCGATGATCGTCACGGCGTCCGACGGCGCGGTGCTGCTCGGGTTGGCCGGCCAGCCCGCCCTCGACCGCCTGCTCGCCACCGCCGCCACGCTCGGCCCCGACGACCGGGCTGCGCTCGAGGCCCGGCCCCAGGTCGGGGTGGTGGTCGACGAGACCCGGGCGACGTTCACGACCGGGGACTTCCTGGTCCGCGACGTCGTCGGCGCCGACCCCGAACGGCGGGGCGTGGCCATCGCCGCAGCGCAGGTCCCCGTGGGCCACACCGTCCAGTTCCACGTCCGCGACCCCGCGGCCGCGCACCGGGAGCTGCACCGGCTGCTGGGGTCGCTCCCGGCCGCCGACCCCGCCCCGGGCCAGCGGGGCGCCCTGGTGTTCACCTGCGCCGGCCGGGGGCCGGCGTTCTTCGGCGACCATCCCCACGACGCCGGGACGGTCGCCGACGTCGTCGGCCCGGCGGTCGCCGGGATGGCGTGCGCCGGGGAGGTCGGCCCGACCGGCGCCGGCGCCCGGGTCCAGGCCCACACCGCCTCGGTGCTGGTGCTCGACGCCGAGGGCTGACCACGAAGCGGCACACGAAGGGGTCCACACGAAGGGGTCTGACCCCTTTGTGTGCCGCCGCGGGCCGCCTACCGGTCGCCTACCAGCCGGTCCAGCCGCTCGGGTCGTGGCGGCCGAGGAAGAGCCACTCGAACAGGCCGTGTCCGACGTGGTCGCCACAGGTGAAGCGGCTGACGCTCTCCTGGATGCCGAACATGGTGGCCCGGACGTCGGGGTCGGTGAGGTCGTAGCGCACGCCCTGCACCACCAGGTCGCCCTGCCACATGCCGTGGCGCCAGTCGTCGTCGAAGCCGTAGCCGGTGCCCTTGCCCAGCCACACCGGCAGCAGGACCTCGACCTCGACGGTGAGCGGCGAACCGTCGGTCTCGGTGAGGTGCCACGTGGCGCCGACCGCCTCCCGGGTCCCCTCCCGGAACCGGACCTCGACCATCGGCGTGCCCAGGTCGTCGACCCGGCCGTCGGGCCAGGCCCGCACCGCCTGGCGCAGCACCGGCGAGCCGTCGGGGTGGTCCTGGTAGATGACGAGGATCGAGAAGTCGTCGAACTGCATCGGGGCGTAGACCCAGTAGAAGCCCTCCAGCGGGCGGGCGGCCTGGATGCCGGGCGGCTCGGGCTCCCCCACCGGCCGGATGCCCCACGAGCGGTCCCGGCTCCCCCGCCACCGGTCGGGCGTGACCTCGTGACGCACGCCGTCGACCGAGAGCCAGCCCTCCCAGCGCCCGGTCTGGGCGTAGCGCATCGAGTCGAAGGTCTGGCGCTCGTTGAGCCGCATGACCTGGCCGGGCTCCTCGTGGGCCGGGATGGCGCCCGTCCAGGTCATGTCGCAGGCCAGGCCGTGCTCGTCGCCCTCGCACAGGACCCGGATGACCTTCAGGGGCTCGACCACCTCCAGGCGGATCGGCCCGCACGTCGTGTCCATGCGGTCGTCGGTCAGCGCCCGCGACGCCCGGACCACCCGGTGCTCGGCGGCATCGGCCACCAGCAGGAAGGCGTCCTGCACACCGAGGTTGGGGTACTGGCCCATCCCGACGACGCAGAACAGCTCGTCGCTGCTCGGGTGGCAGTTGAAGTACGACCGGTCGTAGAAGTTCCGGTCCGAGGTGGCGACGTGGCGCATCGACAGCGGCGCCTGGTGCACCGGGTACTCGTCGAGCGGCGAGAGGGTCATCGAAGGGCTCGCAATCTCGAACTTTGAGTGATCTGTTCCGCTGGGCGGTCTTACCCGCTCAAAGTTCGGGGGTGGGGAGGGTCAGGGGAGGTCGGAGGGGTGGACGTCGAGGTCGGCCAGGGCGCGCTCGAGGGCGACGCAGGCCATGTTGGTGCGGGCGAAGTCGGTGTCGGCCGGGAACAGGCCGGTGTCCTTGAGCAGCTCGGTCAGCCGGACCATGACGATGGCGAAGCCGACCCCCGCGTTGAGCTCGGCCCAGCGGTGGTGCTCGGCCGACCGGCTGGCGGCCACCTCCCAGCGGGCGACGGTCTCGGGCACCGAGGGCAGCCCCGGGAGCCGGGGGACGTCGAGGCCGGCCGACAGGGTGTGGTCGAGCCAGGTGAACCAGCCCAGGTCCTGTACCGGGTCGCCGACGTGGACCATCTCCCAGTCGAGCACCGCCGCCACCGCGACCGTCGAGGCCCGGTCGCAGCCGACGAACAGCTGGTTGCTGATGCGGCTGTCGCCCCAGCAGAGGGTGGGGTCGTCGGTGTCGGGCGGCTGGTTCTCCCGCAACCAGGCCAGGCCCAGCTCGGGGACGACCTGACGCTCGTCGGGCGACGCCCAGGCCAACATGGCGGCCCACTCGTCGACCCGCTGGCCGAGCCGGCTCCCCCCGTCGGGGCAGGGGTCGAGGTCGGCCAGCCCGAGGCCCCGCCAGTCGACCCGGTGCACCGCAGCCATGGCGTCCAGCCCGGTGGTCCACACCGCGGCCTGCACGGCGGGGTCGGCGGCCAGCAGCCAGCCGTCCATCGAGTAGGGCGGGTTGTCGGTGGGGGCCTCGCCATCGACGCGGTCCATGACCATGAACGGGGCGCCCAGGACCGACCGGTCCTCCTCGTACCAGCGGAGGGTCGGCACGGGGACGTCGGCGACCGGCCCGAGGGCGGTCATCACCCGGTGCTGCTCGGTGAAGCGGTCGTCGACGAAGACGGTGTGGGCGGTGGGCTGCACCCGGAACACCAGCCGGTGCGCCGCACCGCCCCAGGTGGCGTCGCAGAGGATCGTCTCGTTGCTGAACCCGGTGGTCGCCGGCCCGCCGGCCTCGGTGACGGTGACGTCCTCGCCGACGCGAGCGGCCAGCCAGGAGGTGAGGGTGGCGCGCAGCTCGTCGGGGTCGCGGGGGCTGGGGAGGGCCATGCCGACGCCGCCTCAGGCCTGCGGTGCGTGGGCGATGGTCTGGGCCAGCAGGTACGCCTCCAGCCCCTCCGGCCCCAGCTCCCGGCCCAGCCCCGATGCCTTGAACCCGCCGAACGGCGAGCAGAAGTCCATCATGAAGGTGTTGACGTTCATGGTGCCGGTGCGGATGCGGCGCCCGACGGCGGCCGCGGCCTCGTGGTCGCCGCCCCACACCGACCCCGACAGGCCGTAGGCGGAGTCGTTGGCGATCCGCACCGCGTCGTCGACGTCGTCGTAGGGGATGACGGTCAGGACCGGCCCGAAGATCTCCTCCTGGGCGATCCGCATGTCGTTGGTGACCTCCGCGAAGACGGTGGGCTCGACGAACCAGCCGGTAGCGAGGCCGGCCGGCCGGCCGCCGCCGACGGTGACCCGGGCGCCCTCCTCCCGCCCGATGTCGAGGTAGCCGAGGACCCGCTCCCGCTGGCGCTCGGCGACGAGCGGCCCGACCTCGGTGGCCGGGTCGAGGGCATCGCCGACGGTCAGGGCGCCGACGGCCTCGCTCACGGCGTCGACCACCTCGCCGTAGCGCGCCCTGCTGGCCAGGATGCGGGTCTGGGCGACGCAGGCCTGGCCGTTGTTCATCACCCCGTTGGGGACGATGCCGGCGACCGCGGCGGCCACGTCGGCGTCGTCGAGGACGATGGCGGCCGACTTGCCGCCCAGCTCCAGGGTGACGGGCCGGAGGAGCTGGCCGCACAGCCCGCCGATGTGGCGGCCCACCGCGGTGGACCCGGTGAAGCTGACCTTGTCGACGCCCGGGTGGGTCACCAGGTGCTCCCCCACCTCCCGGCCGGCCGGGACGACGTTGACCACGCCCGGGGGCAGGCCGGCGTCGAGCAGCATCCGACCGAGGACATAGGCCGACAGGGGGGTCTCGGGCGCCGGCTTGAGCACGACGGTGCACCCGGCGACCAGGGCCGGCGCCAACTTGATGACGGCGGCGAACAGCGGGACGTTCCACGGGATGACGGCGGCGACCACGCCGACGGGGACCTTGCGGACCTCCGAGGGGCCGAGCATCCCGGCCCGCACGTCGGTGAACCGATAGGAGCTGGCCAGCCCGACGTACTCGTTGGCGATCATCGTCGGGGCGAGCACCTGGCCCAGGAGCGCCCAGGACACCGGCGAGCCCATCTCCCCGGCGAGCAGCTCGGCCAGGCCCTGCATGTCGGCGCTGATCGCCCCCGACACCGCGGCCAGCACCGCGCCCCGCTCCTCGGGGCTCATCGTCGGCCACGGCCCGGCGTCGAAGGCCTGGCGGGCGGCGGCCACGGCCGCGTCGATGTCGGCGACGGTCCCCTCCGGTACCCGGCCGAACAGCTCCTCGGTCGACGGGTTCACCACCTCGATCGTCCCGCTCCCGGCCGGGGCGACCCAGGCCCCGCCGATCAGGAACGAGTCGTGGACGATCGGGTCAGCCATGGGCCGAGACTAGAACGTGTTCTCGCGTCCTGCCGGACGCCCGGAGCCCGTCAGCGGGGCGTTACGGGAGGTCGGGGACGCACTCGCCGGTGCCCACCTCGTAGAGGCCCTGGAGGTCGCCGGCGCCCCACGTCGACGGCGTGCTCTCGGGGTCGTCGGTCATCACCTGGACCGGGTCGCTGACGTGGCCCAGGCCGACCAGGTGGCCCAGCTCGTGCATCATGATCCCGAGCACGTCGTCGGACCGGCCCCGGTCGACCAGGGCCTGGGCGTAGGAACCGTCCATCTCGATGTAGCCGGTCACGTAGACGTACTCGCCCGAGGCGGACTCCAGCGACGTCGGCAGGGCCAGGCCGGCGGCGCTGTCGAGATCGGGGTCCTCCATGGCGTCGGTCCAGGTGATCAGGACCGGGGAGACCCCCTCGCCGTAGCGGCCGGGGTCGGACACCCCGCGGACGTCGTCGCCGACCGGAGCCGGCTCGTCGGTCTCGCCGTCGAGCACGAACACCAGCCCGGTGCCGGCGCTGACCTCGGCGATCGCCTGCTCGAGGATGCCCATGGCCCCGTCGGGCGCCCGCCGGGTGTTGACCACGTAGTGGATCGGGTCGCACGGGTCCCAGGCGCTGGGGTCGCCGTCCGGCTCGGTCTCGAGGAAGGTGAAGTCGCCCTGGCCCGTCGGTACCGGTGGCTCGGGGGCCAGCCGCCCTCCGGGGAGGGTGGTGGTGGGCCCGTCGGTCGGCGGGGCACCGGCCGGGGCCGGCGCGGTCGCGGCGGTGTCCACCGGGTCGTCGTCGGACCGGACGACCAGCACCCCGGCCAGGAACACGATCGACGCCGCGAGGGCGAGCAGGGCCACCGCCAGCCCGCACCCGAGCCCCCGCCCGGTCGGGGCAGCCGGAGGTGGGTACCCGGTGGGGTAGCCGGGAGGTGGGTAACCGGGAGGTGGGTAACCGGGAGGTGGGTAGCCGGGGGCGGGGGCGCCCGGCGGCGGTCCGACCGCAGGAGGCACGACCGGGGGCGCGACCCAGCGGGCGGTGGGGTCGGGACCGGTCCCCTCGCTGCTGCTGTCGGACATCCCGTCGCCCCGTTCGTGCGCCGCTGGTGGGCCGAGACGCTACCGGCCGGCGCCCCGGCCCCGAGGCCCGAGGGCACAGGGGCCCCTCCCCATCGCGGGCCGACCGGTCACCGTCGGCCCCGCGGTCAGCCCAGGGGTCGTCCGGCCTGGAAGGTGGCGGTGAGCCCCTCGCCCCACGTCGCCAGGTCCGGGGCCGCCGGCAGGCCCAGCGAGCGCAGCTCGTCGGCGATGGTGCCCTCGCCCAGGGTGATGGTGACCTCGGCGGGGTCGACCACGCCGCTGCCCATGTCCATCCGCAGGTCGGTCTCGTGGGGCACCCCGTCCAGGTACGAGTAGCTCACGGCATCGACCGTCGTCGGCGGCCCGAGCGGCTCGGCCCGGGGGAACCGGACCGAGAGCTGGGGCCCCTCGCCGGTGACCAGGGCGAACTCCACCGTGCCGGCGGCGTCGACGACGTCGATGTGCTCGACCGTCTTGGGGAAGCCCATCACCCGGTTGCCGGCCTCGCAGGTGAACTCCTGGTC
>CAYQGF010000136.1:0-8717 GCA_964416885.1 uncultured Iamiaceae bacterium | reverse complement strand
GGTGCACCCACCGCTCCACGTACTCCCGGGCGACGGCCTGCCAGAGCGGCGACGGTCCGGTGGCCCCGAAGAACCCGACCGGCTCGCCGGCGACGTCGAGGTCGGCCCCGGCGTAGTAGGCCTCGCTCCACTCGCCGGTGATGCCGAGCAGGGCGACGACCAGGTCCGGCCCCAGGAACGAGGCGGCGGTGACCCACTGCTCGTTGAACCCGTCCAGCAACTGGCGGAAGTCGAGCCCGGGGTGCTGCTCGGCGTAGAGGAGCAGGCCGTTGGTGGCCTCGTCCCGCTGGCGGGCCAGGAGCGACAGGTCGTCGCCCAGCACGTGGAGGGCGACCCCCTTCACGGTCCAGGCCGGGCACTCGGTGGGCGCGCCCCACTCCTCGGGCGTCAGCGAGCCCAGGACGTCGAGGAACGCCGCCCGCTCCGCCCGCAGCGCGCCCGTCGCATCGATCCGCATCCCCGGACCGTAGGCCCACCCGGGCCCGTCGGGCCGTCGGCGACCGGAGAGCCGGGCCCGAGCGGCCCGCCGCCGAGGAACGAGGTGGCAAGAGCGGACCAACACAGCCGTTCCCGCGAGGCGCCAGCCGAGCCCACTCGGCCTCCCCACACCGGGTCACCGTGGGCGATCATCCCCGGCGCCTGGTGGGGGCGATCGGTCCAGTCCCGGCCGGCGGGCGGGGCGACCGACGAGCCCTGGACATAGGGGTTCCGGACCGGGTTGATGTCGATGGCCGTGCCGTAGGAGTGCTCGGACCAGGTGCTGGTGTCCGGGTTGCAGGCCGCCCGCGCCATCAGGGCCGTGGCGGCGACCATCACGACCTCGTCGACCTGGTGGGCCGCGTAGGAGCCGAGCTTGGCCCACGATTCGTCGTGGGGCGAGACGATCTCGACCACCAACGCCGCGGTGGGGACGTACGGATCACTCGGACGGGTGCGGTGGACGCCCCGGTCGGGGACCCGGCAGTCGTCGGCCTCCCCGAGGTCGAAGGGACTCGTGTCGACGAGCCCACGGGCCATGGCGAACCGGCTGAGGGTGGCACCGACCTGGGAGTCCAGGATGCCGTGCCAGGGGTGCGGGCCCGGCCGCCGTCAGCGGAACCGGAGGCGCTGGAGCTCCGGCGGGAGGGTGCCGGTGACCGGGCGGAGCACCCGCTCCTTCGACGGTGCCGGGGCGGCCGGCACGGCGCAGGCCTCGGGCTCGCCGGTGGAGTCGATGCCGCTCCCCCGCAGCACCAGGCGGACGCCGAGCTCGGTCTCGACCGAGAGGGACTCGCCCAGCTCGTCGGCCACCTCGATCTGCGGCCCCTGGTCGCCGGGGTAGAGCCGGCGCAGGTACTCGGGCGCCCAGATGACCACGTCGTCCGCGCCCGCGACGGGCACCGCGCCCACCGGCTCCATGTCGGTGCCGGGGAGGAAGTCCTCGTAGAGGAACGGTGCGGTCGACTCGCAGCACCCGGTCCCGATGGTCACCGTCAGCGTCCCGGACCGCCGCGTCGCCATCTCGGCGACGACCTCGGCGGCCCGGGCGCTCGCGGTGATCCTCACGAGCCGACGCCCCGTCGTCGTTCAGAAGTTGGGCACCGCGCCACCACATGGGTGGCGCGTCGACCACCTTCGCCCCCGGCCCGAGGCGACGTGGTCAGCGCGCCACCCCATCGGTGGCGCGCTGACCACCTTGGGGTGGGTCGATGCCGGGGGTCCACGGCTGTCGCCGGCTCAGATGTTCCCGGAGAGGGCGGCGAAGTGCATGTAGCCGTCGCGGCCCGTGGACGGGTTGGTGTGGACGTGCTTGGCCTGGCGGTAGATGTCGAAGCCGGCGGTGCCGAGCTCGCGGCCGATGCCCGACTGCTTGTAGCCACCGAAGGGACGCTCGGGCGAGATCATGTGGTAGTCGTTGATCCACACGGTGCCGGTCTCGAGCCGGTCGGCGATGCCCTGCGCCCGCTCGACGTTGCCGCTCTGGACGCCGCCGCCGAGGCCGTAGATCGAGCGGTTGGCGATGGCCACGGCCTCGTCGTCGCTCTCGAACGGGATGACGCACAGCACCGGGCCGAAGATCTCCTCCTGGGCGATCCGGGCCTCGTTGTCGACGCCGGCGAAGATCGTGGGCCGGTAGAAGTTCTCGGTGACGAGGCCGTCGGCCAGGCCCTCGGGCTCGCTGCCGCCGCAGATCGGCTCGCCGACCTCCTCGCGGCCGAGGGCCACGTAGCGACGGACGGTGTCGGCCTGGGCCCGGCTGACCATGGGGCCGAGGTCGCTGCCCATGTCGAGCTGCGAGCCGATGACGATCTTGCCGGCCCGGTCGACCAGCAGGCCGAGGAACTCGTCGTAGACGCTCTTGTGGACCAGCGCCCGGGTGCCGGACTCGCACACCTGGCCGTTGTGGAAGAAGGTGCCGAACAGGACGGCGGCCGCGGCGAGGTCGAGGTCGGCGTCGTCGAGGACGATGTTGGCCGACTTGCCGCCCAGCTCCAGGGTGACGGGCTTGATGGTGCCGGCGGCGAGCTGCATGATCCGCCGCCCGACCTCGGTGGAGCCGGTGAAGGCCACCTTGTCGACCATCTCGTTGCTGGCCAGCTCCTCGCCGGCGGTGCCGCCGGGGCCGGCGATGACGTTGAGCACGCCGTTGGGGAGCCCGGCCTCCTGGGCCAGCTCGCCGAGCATCAGGGCGGTGATCGAGGTGTACGAGGCCGGCTTGAGCACCGAGGTGTTGCCGGCGGCGAGGGCCGGGCCCATCTTCCAGCAGGCCATCAGCAGCGGGAAGTTGAACGGCACGATGCCGGTGCACACGCCGTAGGGCTCGTAGCGGACGTAGTTCTCCGACGGCGGGAACGGCGAACCGGGGAGGTCCTCGCGGGCGGGGCGCTCGCGGGCCATGCGGGCGAACCACTGGAGGGCCCCAGCGGCGCCGGGGACGTCGGCGAACATGGCCTTCTTGATGGTGCCGCCGGAGTCGCGGGCCTCGGCCTCGGCGAAGCGCTCGGAGTTGGCGGTGAGCAGCTCGGCCATCTTCTCCAGGTAGCCGGCCCGCTCCTCGCCCGACATGTCCTTCCACGGCCCCTCGTCGAAGGCCTTGCGGGCCGCACCGATGGCCCGCTTGGCGTCCTCCCGGTCGGCCTTGGCCACCTCGCCGATCGGCTGCTCGGTGGCCGGGTCGGTGGTGGTGAAGGTCTCGCCGGAGGCGGCGTCGACGTACTCGCCGTCGATGAAGAGCTTGTAGTCGGCCATCAGCTGGTCCCCTTGGGTGTTCTCTTGACCTGGTGGTCAAGAGACTACTCCGGGCGCCCGTCCGATGACAGGGCCGCGCCGCTGGCGTCAGGGACGTCGGCGGCCGTCAGGGGGAGGTGGTGGACGTCGCCTCGCCCGGGGGCAGGTCGTCGCCGCCGATCGGGGCCGACGGCGTCGGGAGCCGCGCCCCGACGTCGCAGCGGGTGGTCTGGTCCTCCCGCCACCCGCGGGAGCCGGCCTCCGCCGTCGCCGACGACACGGCCAGGCCGTCGGCGTCGAGCCAGGCGAAGGTGACCCGGTCGTCGGTGCGCTCGACCTCCACCCTCTCCCACGTCGGGTCGATGTCGGCGCCGCCCACGGCGTCCTCCGGTCGGGCCGGCGCCGACGCCGGAGCACCACCCTCGCCACCACCGGGGCCGATGGGCTCCCCCACGAGCCGGAGCGTGCCCCGGGCCAGGCAGCGCCACACGGGACCGTCGACCTCGCACTCCTCGGCGCCCCAGGCGATCAGCCGGTCGGCGGCCGCGACCACGTCGGCGTACCGCTCGTCGTCGACGTCGCCGGGGCCCAGTTCGTAGGTCGCGGCCACCACGGCGGCGTCGTCACGGAGGGCCTCGGGGCCGGCGGCGACCAACCGCTGGAGGGCCGCCTCGGCCGCCTCCTGGGCCGCCACCACCTCCGGGTCGGGTGGGGCGTCCTCATCCCGGCCGTCGTCGGGGCCGGGGTCCTCGACCGGCTGGAGGACGGAGGCCCGGAGGTCGTCGCACGCCGCGACGGCATCCCCGGCGCCCGTAGTCGCGCCGCCGGCGGTGGCCTCGCCGTCGCCGGCCCCGGCCCCGCACCCGCCGAGCACGGCGATCGTCACCAGGGCGAGCAGGGCGACGCGCATCCGGTCCACCCGGTGCTGATCGGACACGGGCGACGGGCGTTGAGCGGCGTGGCGTCTGGCAGGGTGAACAGGTGACCGACCGACCGTTCCCGAAGCTCGACACCGCCCCCGCCCTCGACCGGCCCGAGCTCCTCGGCGGCCCGGTGCGGGAGGCGGTGCAGCGGCTGGTCGACGGGGGCTCGGTGGCGGCCGAGGCGATCCTGGCAGCACCGATCGACGCGGCCGAGTCCGACACCGCCCGCTCGATCGAGGCCTACGGGATCCCACCCGAGGCCGCGGCCAACTGCGTGGTCGTCAGCGGCAAGCGGGAGGGCCAGGAGCGGGTCGCGGCCGTCGTGGTGCTGGCCTCTACCCGGGCCGACGTCAACGGCGCGGTGAAGCGGCTCCTCGACGTCCGCAAGTGCTCCTTCCTCGCCCAGGACGACGCCGTGGCCCGCACCGGGATGGAGTACGGCGGCATCAGCCCGCTCGGTGTGCCCGACGGCTGGCGGGTGCTGGTCGACCGGCGGGTCGCCGAGGCCGGGCCGGTGATCATCGGCTCGGGCGTCCGGGCCTCCAAGGTCGCCCTCGACGGCGCCCTGTTCGCCGGCCTCCCCGGCGTCGAGGTGGTCGACGACCTGGCCACGCCGCTCCCCTGACCGACCCCCGGCCCCCTCCCCCCATCCAACCGTGGACCGGTACCCGCCCTCGACGGCGGTCGTCCGCCCACGGTTGGTCGGCCCGGTCCGCCGGTACGCTGCCGGGACGACACCGGAGCGGGCCACGACGCTCCCGGGCCGACACCCGAGGAGACCGTGATGACCGACCGCCCGCAGCCCGCCGTCTTCCGCACCACCGTCGTGCGCACCGAGCGCCTGGCCCCCCACATGGTGCGGGTGGTGGTGACCGCCCCCGGCTTCGACGCCTACCCCGACAACGGCTTCAGCGACCGGTACTGCAAGCTGATCTTCCCGCGGCCCGGCGTCACCTACCCCGACGACATGGGCTACGCCGAGATCCGGTCGACCCTCCCACCCGAGGACTGGCCGGTCTACCGCACCTACACGATCCGCCGGGTCGACCCCACCGCCGCCGAGGTCGCCATCGACTTCGTCACCCACGGCGACAGCGGGGTGGCCGCACCGTGGGCCATGGCCGCCCAGCCCGGCGACGAGCTGATCATGACCCCGCCCGGCGGCGCCTACGTCCCCTCCCCGGAGGCCGACCACCACCTGCTGGCCGGCGACGGCGCCGCCCTCCCGGCCATCGCCTCGGCCCTGGAGGACATGCCGGCCGGCGCCACGGCGACGGTGATCGTGCAGGTCCCCGGCCCCGACGACGAGCTGCCGCTGCCGACCCCGGCCGACGCGACCGTCACGTGGGTCCACTCCGAGGACCCGTCCGACCTGGCCGCCGCGGTGCGGGCCGTCGAGCTGCCCCCGGGCCGCGTCCAGGCCTTCGTCCACGGCGAGCTGCTGGCCGTCCGCTCACTGCGGAAGCACCTGGTCGAGGAGCGGGGCATCCCCCGCGAGCTGCTGTCGCTGTCGGGCTACTGGCGCCAGGGCAAGGACGAGGACGGCTTCCAGGCCGAGAAGCACGCGCTCACCGCCGCCGACCGGGCCGCCGCCCCCGGCTGACGCGCACTTGGTGTCAGACACCAACTCGCGACACCGGCGGGCCGCCCGGCTTCACTGTCACACCCCCGCCGTAGCCTCGGACGAGCCATGAGCGCGCACCTGGACATCGCCGCCGTCACCGACGACGTCCTCGCCCGCGCCTACGACCCCGGGTCGCTGGAGCGCGGCCGGGCCTACGCGTCCGAGCGACGCGCCCGGGTGGTGTCGATGAGCGACGGTCGGCTCACCGGCGTCGTCGCCGGGTCCGGGCGGAGCACCTACCTGGTCCAGGTGGAGTGGGCCGAGTACGACGACGCGACCGAGATCGTCGTCGACGAGTGCACCTGCCCCCTCGGCGGGGCGTGCAAGCACGCCGTGGCCGCCCTCCTCACCGCACGCCAGACGAGCGCCGACGACGGACGGCCCCGACGAGCCCGCCGCGACGCCCCGTGGCGCCGGGCCCTGGCCGGGATCGTCGACGACGACCCCGACCTCGACGACGCCCCGCTGGCACCGATGGCGCTGGAGGTCATCGTCGAGCGGGCCCGGCCCTCGCCCTACGCCCCCCGCTCCGCACCGCGGGCCACGGCCCGGCCCCTGCGGCTGGGCCGCCACGGCCGCTGGGTGCGCACCAACGCCTCGTGGCAGGACGTCTCCCACCCCTCCTACACCCTGCGCGACAACGACCCCGAGCAGGTCGGCGCCCTCCAGTCCATGGTCGCCAACGCCCGGGTCGGGACGTACTACCCCGACACCAAGCCGATCCCGTTGGAGGCGTTCGGCCCCGACCTCTGGTACCACCTCGGCCGGGTCGTCGACGCCGGGGTCACCCTCGTCGGGCCCGGCGGCCAGCCCGGCGCCGTTGTGGTCGACACCCCGGCCTCGGCCACGATCGACCTCACCGCCGGTGACGACGGCACGGTGACCATGGCGGTCGCCCTGGCCGTCGACGGGGCGCCGCTGGCCCTCGACCGGGCCACGGTCACCGTGCTCGGCTCCCCGGCCCACGGCCTGGTCCACGAGGTGGCCGGCGTGGTGCACCTCGTCCCGTTGGCGGCCCCGCTCCACCACGGCCTCGCCACCCTCCTGGCCGCGCCACCGGTGATGGTCCCGCCCGACGACGTCGACGAGCTGCTCGACACCTACCAGCCCCAGCTCGCCCGGCACGTCCCGGTCGGGTCCTCCGACGGCTCGGTCACCATCGCCACCACCGAGCTCGACGGGATCACGATGACCGTCGAGCGCCCGGCGGTCGACGAGGCCGTCGTGACCTGGGCGGCCCGGTACCGCCGCGGCGAACGGGTGCGGTACCACCCGCTGGCCTCGCCGGTCGGCTCCCCCCGCGACCGGGCGGCGGAGCGGGCGCTGGTGGCCGAGCTGGAGCTGCCGACCCACCTCCTCCCCCGTCTGGTCGACGTGGTGGGCGCGCCTCGCGACCTCACCGTGTCGGGCCCCGACGCCGTCACCCTGCTCACCGAGGTGGTGCCGTGGCTCACCGAACAGGGCCGGGTCGAGGTCGACGTCACCGGGGACGTCCCGCGCCTGCGCGAGGCCACCGATGCCCCGCGGGTCGCCCTCAAGGTCAGCGAGGACGACGAGGACGACACGGGCGGCGAGCACGGCGCGGGCGGCCGGGGCGGGCGGCGGGCCGACCGCACCGACTGGTTCGACCTGGAGGTCGAGGTCACCGTCGACGGCGAGCAGGTGCCGTTCGCGGCCCTGTTCCGGGCGCTGGCGCACGACGAGCCGGTGGTGATCCTGCCTTCCGGCACCTGGCTGCGGCTCGACCGGCCCGAGCTGGAGCGGCTCAAGGCCCTGATCGAGGAGGCTCGGGGCCTGGCCGAGCCCGCCGGCGAGGCCACGGTGCGGGTCAACCGCTTCCAGGTCGACTGGTGGGCCGAGCTGATCGCCCTCGGGCTCGTCGCCCAGCAGTCCGACCGGTGGGCCCGGACGATGGCCCAGATGGGGTCGATCACCGCACCCGAGGCTGTCACGCCCTCACCGGCGCTGGCCGCGACGCTCCGGCCCTACCAGCGCGAGGGCCTCGACTGGCTGGCGTTCCTCCACCGCCACGGTCTGGGCGGCATCCTCGCCGACGACATGGGGCTGGGGAAGACGGTGCAGGCCCTGGCCCTGTGCCGGCACGTCCTCGACCGCGACCCCGAGGCCCGGTTCCTGGTCGTCGCCCCCACCAGCGTGGTCGAGAACTGGCATCGGGAGGCCGGGCAGTTCGCCCCCGGCGTCCCCGTGGCGACGGTGCGGGAGACCGAGCGGCGCCGGGGCACGCCCCTGGGCGAGGCGGTCGGCGACGCCCGCATCGTGGTGACGTCCTACGCCCTGTTCCGGCTGGAGGCCGACGACTACGCCACCCTGCGCTGGGACGTCCTCTTCCTCGACGAGGCCCAGTTCGTCAAGAACCACCAGGGCAAGACCTACCAGTGCGTGCGACGCCTCGAGGCCGACACCAAGATCGCCATCACCGGCACGCCGCTGGAGAACAGCCTGATGGACCTGTGGTCGTTGCTGTCGATCACCGCGCCCGGCCTGTACCCGGACCCGAAGCGGTTCTCCGAGGTCTACCGCAAGCCGATCGAGAGCGGCGAGGCCCCCGAGCTGCTGGCCACCCTGCGTCGCCGCATCGCCCCGTTGATGCGCCGCCGCACCAAGGACGAGGTGCTCACCGACCTGCCCCCGAAGACGGAGCAGACCGTCGAGGTCGAGCTGAGCACCAAGCACCGTCGCATCTACGACACCCAGCTCCAGCGGCAGCGCCAGAAGGTGCTGGGCCTGGTCGGCGACGTCCAGCAGCACCGCTTCGAGATCCTCAAGTCGCTCACCCTCCTGCGCCAGCTCAGCCTCGACCCGGGGCTGGTCGACCCGGCCCACGACGCCGTGGGCTCGGCCAAGCTCGACCGGCTGCTCGACGACCTGGTCCAGGTGGTGGCCGAGGGGCACCGGGCGCTGGTGTTCAGCCAGTTCACCCGCTTCCTCGCCCGGGCCCGGGA
>CAYQGF010000135.1:0-8749 GCA_964416885.1 uncultured Iamiaceae bacterium | reverse complement strand
GCACCGTGTGGGTCAACGACCACATCCCGATCATGAGCGAGATGCCCCACGGCGGCTTCAAGCAGTCGGGCTACGGCAAGGACATGTCGATCTACGCGGTCGAGCACTACACCGAGCTCAAGCACGTGATGATCAAGCACTGACGGTGCAGGAGGTGCGCGCCCTGCTGGCGTCCGAGTGGGGCCTGTCGGGCGAGGTCATGTCTCTCGGCAGCCACGAGGACGAGAACTTCCTCGTCGCCGTACGCGAGGTGCCAGGCACGTCGCGTACGGCGCGGTACGTGCTGAAGGTGACGGCGCCGACGACCGACGCCGAGGTGGTCGCGGCCCAGTCGGCGGGGTTGGACCGGCTGGCCGCCGCCGGGCTGCCCTTCGCCACGCCCCGGGTGGTCCCGACGCTCTCGGGCGCGGGCGTGGTGCCGGTCCCCGGCGACGACGGTGGGCACCTGGCCCGGGTGCTGACGTGGGTCGACGGCACGCCGTTGGCGTCGTCGGGGCACCTCGCACCGGTGGTGCGCCGGGGTCTCGGCGGCGTGGCCGGGGCGACGGCTGCTGCACTGGCGGGGCTGACGCACCCGGCGCTCGACCGGCCCTTCACCTGGGACCTGCGGGCCTTCTCGCCGGTGGTGTCCGACCATGTGGGGTCGGTGGCCGATGCCGGGCGTCGGTCTCTGGCGTCGGCGGCGGCCTCGTCCGCGGCGGACGCGCTGGACCCGCTGACCGGGTCGCTGCGGCTCGACACGATCCACGCCGACGTCACCGACCTGAACGTGGTGGCTCGGGCTGGGGCCGACGGACGGCCGGTGCCGTGCGGGCTGATCGACGTCGGCGACCTGTCCACCGGCTGGGTCGTGGCCGAGGCCGCGGTCGCCGCCTGCTCGGCGGTGGCCCACGACCTCGCCACCCCCCTGGCCGCGGTCACCGACGTGGTCGCCGGCTTCGACGCCGTCCTCCCGCTGACCGACGACGAGGTCGCCGCGCTCTGGTGGCTGGTCGTGGCCCGCTCCGCGGTGCTGTGCGTGACCACCGAGCACCAGGTGGTCGTCGACCCCGACAACGCCTACGTCGCCGAGGCCCTCGAGCGCGAGTGGGCCTCGCTCGCTGCTCTGCTCACCGTCCCCGCCGAGGTCGCCCACCAGGCCCTCCGCTTCGCCCTGGGCCGAGAGTCGACGCCGGTCACGGTCCCCGCGGTCACCGTCCCCGTGGTCGACCCGCCCCCTCCGTTCTGGCGCGCCAGAGCATCGGATCCCGCACCTGAGCGCGCCAGAACGGGGACGGACCAGTTCTGGCGCGCTGAGGCATCGGATCCCGCGCCTGGGCGCGCCAGAACCGAGGAAGCTCGAGGGGGCGGGGACGCGGCCGGGGTGGTCGTGGACCTGTCGACGACCAGCGACCGGCTCGGGCCCGGGGCGTGGGAGTCGGCCGAGGCGATGGGCGCGCTCCTGGGTGCGCTGCCCCCCGGCACCGTGGCCCGCCACGGCGAGGGCCGGCTCGTCGCCCCCGACCCGACCCCGGCGGAGCCCGCCACCGTCAGCCTCGGCGCGACCGTCGTCCTCCCCGTCGGCACCGAGGTGGTCGCCCCCTTTCCCGCCACCGTCACCCGAGCCGACCCCGACGCCGGCCTCGTCGTCCTCTCCCCCGTTCTGGGAGCAGATCCGGTCGCCCCGACGACCACATCCGCTCCCAGAACGGGAGCTCGGGCGACCGACCTCGTCCTCCGCGGCGTCGCCCCCGCCGTCACCACCGGGGAGGAGGTCGCCGTCGGCCGGGCCGTCGCCCACGTCTCCCCCGTTCTCGGTGCACCAGACGTCGCCCAGCAACGCTCTGTGCACCAAGAACCGGACGGCACCGGGACCGCCCCCGCTCTTGGTGCACCAGAGGTCGCTCAGCGACACGCTGTGCACCAAGAACGGATGGGGACGCCGACGGCCGACCCGTGGCCGTGGCCGGCGCACCTCCACGTGACGTGGGCGCCGGCCGGCGTGGTGCCGCCCCGGTCCGTCCGCGGCACCGAGGCCGGGGCCTGGCTGGCCTGTTGCCCGGGCCCGTCGGACCTGCTCGGCCTCCCGCCCGGGACCGCCACGGCCGAGCGCCCCGACCCGGCCGCCCTGCTGGCCCGACGCGACGCCGTGCTGGCCCGGGCTCAGGAGCACTACTGGGACGCCCCGCCGATCGTGGAGCGGGGCTGGGGGACACGGCTGTTCGACACCGACGGCCGGCCCTACCTCGACGCCGTCAACAACGTCGCCGTGCTCGGGCACAGCCACCCGGCCGTCACCGAGGCCGTCACCCGCCAGCTCCGGCGGCTCAACACCAACAGCCGCTTCCACTACGAGGCCGCCGTCGCCTACGCCGAGCGCCTGGCGGGCCTCCTGCCCGACCCCCTCGACACGGTGTTCCTCGTCAACACCGGCAGCGAGGCCTGCGACCTGGCTCTGCGACTGATCCGTAGCGTCACCGGTCAACCCGACGTCCTCGCCCTGCAGGGCGCCTACCACGGTTGGACGATGGCCACCGACGCGGTGTCGACGTCGCTGTTCGACAACCCGGCCGCCCTCGGCTCCCGCCCCGACTGGGTGCACCTGGTCGAGGCGCCCAACACCTACCGGGGCCGCTTCCGGGGCCCGGCCGATGCCGGCGAGCGCTACGCCGCCGACGTCGACCGGGCCATCGCCGAGCTGGCCGCCGACGGGCGGGCACCGGCCGGCTTCATCGCCGAGCCGCTGTCGGGCAACGCCGGCGGGATCGTCCTCCCGCCCGGCTACCTGGCCGGGGCCTACGCCCGGGTGCGGGCCACCGGTGGCCTGTGCGTCGCCGACGAAGTGCAGACCGGGCTGGGCCGGCTGGGCGACTGGACCTGGGCCTTCGAGTCGCAGGACGTGGTGCCCGACGTGGTCACCGTGGCCAAGGCGACCGGCAACGGCATCGCCTGCGGGGCCGTCGTCACCACCCGGGCCATCGCCGACGCCTTCACGTCCGAGGGGTCCTTCTTCTCCTCGGTCGGCGGCTCACCGGTGAGCGCGGCAGCCGGGCTGGCCGTCCTCGACGTCATCGAGGCCGACGGGCTGCAGGCCCACGCTCGCACCGTCGGCGCCCACCTGCGGGCCCGCCTCGACGACCTGGTCGCCCGGTTCCCCCTCTGCGGTGCGGTCCACGGCCTGGGGCTCTACCTCGGGCTGGAGCTGGTGCGGGACGCCGACCTCACCCCGGCCACCGAGGAGGCCGCGGCCATCTGCGAGCGGGCCCGGGAGCTCGGCGTCGTGGTCCAACCCACCGGCGACGGGGCCAACGTCCTCAAGGTCAAGCCACCGCTCGTGTTCACCGTCGCCGATGCCGACCTCCTCGCCGGCACCCTGGAGCACATCCTCGCCACCGGCTGGTGACCGGGCTCAGTGGGCGTCGACCTCGACGGTCGCGTCCTCGGGGCCGGCCGAGCCCTGGCCCCGGGCCCGGCCGATGGCGTTCACGACCGTGACGATCACCGTGCCGACGAGGAAGCCGACCGCCGCCGAGACGAGGGTGTTGGCCACCCAGGCCAGCACGCCGCCGATCCCCGGGACCCCGTCGACCGCGTGCTCGATGTCGTGGACCAGGTCGTAGGGCCAGTGCCACCCGAGCTCCCCGGCCCCGACCAGCAGGATGTGGCCACCGACCCAGAGCATGGCGGCCGTCCCCACGACGGTCAGGACGGCGAGCACCTTCGGCATGCCGTTGACCAACAGGCGCCCGAAGCGCTGGGACGACTCCGATTCCCTCTCGGCCAGGCGCAGGCCGATGTCGTCCATCTTCACGATGGCGGCGACCACGCCGTAGACGCCGGCGGTGATGACCACGGCGACGAGCAGGAGGATGGCGGCGCGGGCGAGGAAGGGCTCGTCGATCACCTCCTTGAGCGCGATCACCATGATCTCGGCCGAGAGGATGAGGTCGGTGCGGATGGCCCCGGAGACCACCGAGGCCTCGTCCTTCGGTCCGGTGGCGGCCGCCGGCAGCTCGTGCTCGTCGTGGCCCCGGTGCTGGATCCGGTGCAGGACCTTGTGCGCGCCCTCGTAGGCCAGGAAGGACCCGCCGCCCATGAGGATCACCTCGACGAGGGTCGGGGCGATGGCGCTCAGCACCAGCGCGACCGGGATGATGATCAGGACCTTGTTGCGGACCGAGCCGAGGGCGATGCGCTTGATGATCGGGAGCTCGCGGTCGGCGGCCAGGCCCTGCACGTAGGCGGGCGTGACCGCGGCATCGTCGACCACGACCCCGGCCGTCTTGGCGCTGGCCCGACCGGCGGCCGCACCGACATCGTCGATGGACGCGGCCGCCAGCTTGGCGATCGCGGCCACATCGTCCAACAGGCCCACCAGGCCGCCAGCCATCTCGTCCTCACCTGTCGTCGTCGGGTCGTGGGTCGCCAGGGACTCGAACCCTGAACCAGCGGGTTAAAAGCCCGGTGCTCTGCCAGTTGAGCTAGCGACCCGGAGGGAATCTACGACGCGGCGCGAAACCTCGGCGCCCCGCACCCTCCGACGGGGGTCAGCAGCGGGCGCCGAGCTCGGTGGTGGCCTCGGTGATCCCATCGGTCACCTCGTAGAAGTCGTCCACGAGGGCCTGACGCTCATCGGGGGTGAGGCCGGTCCGAGCGGCGTCCCGGGTGATGCCGATGGCCTGGTCGATCAGGTCGAGGAGCTCGGCATGGGCATCGCGGTCGTCGGCCGCTGGTTCGAGGGCCCCGACGTCCCGATGGAGGATCTCGAGGGCCTGTTGCAGGCCGCTGATCGCCAGCATGGCGTCGATGGCGTTGCCGGCCAGCCCGATGCCAGCGCTGTCCTCGGCGAAGCGGCCGCAGGCGCGCTCCAGGTCGGTCGGGTAGTCACCCGTCGGCGCGGCGGCCTCGATCGCGGCGTCCGCCCGGCCCTCGGCGGCGTCGATCCAGTCCGAGACGAGCTCCTCGGGCCGGCACTCGTCGAGGCCGAGGTCGCTCGCGGCCTCGTCGAGCGCTGGCAGCGCCTCCCGGGCGGTGACCAGGTCCGCAGGGAAGTCCTCGAAGTCGCGCAGCTCGATCGCCGTCCGCAGCGCCGAGAGACCGGAGGCCACCTCGCCCATGGTGTTGGCCAGGTCCTCCAGCTGGGCGCTCAGGTCGTCGTCGGCGTTGGCGTCGAGCATGACCCCAACCGGGTCGCGGAAGCTGCTGGCGAAGTCGACCCCGACCCGGGAGAACTCCTCGGCGTCGACCGCGTCGAGGTCCGCTCGCTCCTCCCTCGCGGCGGTGCAGGCCGCGCTGACCTCGCGGCGCACCGTCTCGGGGTCGTCGGGCGAGCTGCTGCACGCGCTCAGGGACAGCAACGAGACGACGACGGCAGCGCCCGCCGACGGGCGGCCCCGAGGCCACCGACCGACCGTCATCGTCGCCCGCGCCCTCGACACGAGGGCCACGCTACCCCGTCTCGGCCGGCGGGACCGGCGGACGACGAGCGATCACGGGGCCATCGGTACACTCCGCCACGATCGTCTCGTGTGGGTGCGATCGACGAGCCAGGACCTCCGGGACGACCCCGGCCGCGGATGGTCCCGTGGCCGGGTCGTGTACCGTGCCCGACACAACGGGGCACCTCGGGGGTGTCGCGGCCTGCGACAAGGGGACCTCCGACAGATGAAGCGTGTGATCACGACCGCGGCCATGGGAGCGTTGCTCCTGGGCCTCCTGATCCTCCGCGTGCCGTCGGCGACGGCCCAGGAGAGCGAGGAGGGCCTCAGCCCGATCTCGATCTACACGCTCGACGACGGGAACCTCGACGACTCCGTCGCCGACCCGGCGCTGACGACCCCGACCGGCACCGCCTTCGGCAACCCGACGCCGACCGAGGACCGGTTCGGCAACCCGACCGGAGCGCTGGCCTGCGACGGCGTCGACGACTACGTCGAGACCCAAGAGGACAGCAACATCAACCCGCTCACGTTCTCGGTCTGGTTCCGGGCCGACGACGTCTCCGGCGAGCACTCGATCGTCGACAGCGACGCGTACGGACGGTACGGGCACTCGCTGATCATCGGCTACGACGACCCCAACGACCCCAACGACACGCCCTACGACGGCAGCCTCTCGATCCAGTACCACAACGGGGTCTGGGACACCGACGTCGTCATCCAGCAGGGCGAGTGGACGCACGTCTTCGTCACCTACAGCGGCGACAAGATCCGCGTGTACGTCGGCACCATGACCCGGCCCACCGAGCTCGTGGCCGAGCGTGACTACGACACCTCCGTCGGCTTCGACGGCACGCCGTTCCGGCTCTGCCGCCACAACCCGGACGACCCGCAGTTCTTCAAGGGGGCCATCGACGACCTCCGGTTCTTCGACACCGCGCTGACCCCGGACCAGATCGCCGAGATCGACCCCCCAGAGGACCCGGACCTGACGACGACCACAACCGAGCCCGAGCCGACCGAGTCGTCGGTGCCCGGTCCGAGGGACCGCGCCGTCCCCCCGACGCCCGAGATCCCGAGCAACGCCTGGGGCGACGTGCACATCCGGACGCCCGACGCGCTCGTCTACGACTTCCAGTTCATGGGTGACTTCCTCCTCGCCCAGAGCGACGACGGCAACGTCGTGCTCCAGTCCCGGATGACGCCCTGGCACGTCAACCCCAAGGTGTCGGTCAACACGACGGTGGCGATGAGCGTCGCCGGCGACGTCCTCGAGTTCACCGTGGTGCCCGACGTCGGCTTCACGCTCAACGGCGCGCCGACCGAGATCCCCTCCGAGACGCTCACGCTCCCCGCGGGCGGGACGATCACCCCGGCCACGGCCGAGGGCGAGTTCCGGCACGACCTCGCCATCGACTGGCCCGACGGCAACACGGGCGTGCGGGTGCAGATCCGGACCCGTCCGTTCATCGACGTCGGCATCTCCCGGCAGGACGGCTCGCTCACCTACGAGGGCGTGCTCGGCGACCTCGACGGCGACCCCGAGAACGACATGCGGACGCGCGACGGGGACCTGGTCGCCCAGCCCGCGGCCATCGAGCAGCTCGCCGTCTTCGGCGACAGCTGGCGGGTGGACGCCGACGACGCCCTCTTCTCCACGCCGCTCGCCGCCGAAGGGGTGACGACGCCGACCGAGCTGCTCGCCCTCGACGACCTCGACGAGACGGCCCGGGCCGCGGCCGAGCAGGCATGCCAGGACGCCGGCATCACCGATCCGCTCGCCCTGCACAACTGCGTCTACGACGTCGCCGCGACCGGCGACGACGGCTTCACCGAGAGCGCCGTGGTGCAGGAGGAGGCCGTCGAGGCCCAGCCGGAGGGGGCGCCCGAGCCCGTCGTCGCCGTCGAGGGGGCGGCCCCGGCCGAGATCCCGATCGTCGGGACCACCTCCGACGACGACGGCGGCGTGAGCCCGGCCCTCCTGGTCGGCCTGGGCGCCCTGGTCCTCGCCCTCATCGCCGCCGCGGTGCTGTTCCTGCGCAGCCGCAGCACCGGGGCCGGCCCCGGCACCGGCCCCGACGGAGGCCCGGTCCCCGGACCGGGCCCCGGCACCGGACCGGCCCCCGGCAGCATCTGACGCGACCCCTCCCCGTCGGGGCGACGAGGGTCGCACCAGCCGCTACGGTCGACGCCGCCCGGGCGGTGCACCCCGTGCCGGGCCTGGGGTACCCGCTCCGGGGCCAGCGAGGGAGGTGACACGAGTGGCCACGACCGAACCGCAACCGGTGCTGGTGCCGCCCCAGGGCGCCGCCATCTTCCTGGTCCTCACCGTGCGCCCCGGGGCCGAGCCCGACGTGCAGGACCTCCTCGCCGACGTCCCCGGTCTGGTCCGCTCGGTCGCGTTCCGCACCCCGGAGCTGGAGCTCAGCGCCGTGGTCGGCATCGGCTCCGACCTGTGGGACCGCCTCTACCCGGGCCGACCGCGGCCCCGGCACCTCCACCCCCTCCCGGCCCTCACCGGCACCGTCCACGCCGCGCCGTCGACGCCGGGCGACCTCCTGGTCCACGTCCGGGGCCAGCGCATGGACGGCTGCTTCGAGCTGGCCACCCAGGTGATGCGCCGGCTGGCGGGGCGGGCCGACGTCGTCGACGAGGTCCACGGGTTCCGCTCCTACGACGAGCGGGACCTGCTCGGCTTCGTCGACGGCACCGAGAACCCGGCGGGCGCCGCCGCGGTCGAGGCGGTGCAGGTCGGCGAGGACGACCCGCTCTTCGCCGGCAGCAGCTACGTCATCGTCCAGAAGTACCTCCACGACCTCGACGCCTGGAACGCACTGACGGTCGAGGCCCAGGAGCGGGTCATCGGCCGGACCAAGCTCGACGACATCGAGATGCCCGACGACGTCAAGCCGCTCGACTCGCACGTCGCCGTGAACACGATCGTCGACCCCGACGGGACCGAGCGGCAGATCATCCGCCAGAACATGCCGTTCGGCACCCTGGGGACGGCCGAGTTCGGCACCTACTTCATCGGCTACGCCGCCGACCCCGACGTCATCGAGCGCATGCTGCGGAGGATGTTCGTGGGCGAGCCGCCCGGCCGCTACGACCGCATCCTCGACGTCTCGACCGCCGTCACCGGCAGCCTCTACTTCGTGCCCACCGTCGACCTCCTCGAGGACGGCCCGCCGGACGCGCCCGACACCGCGGGCGTGACCGACCGGGACGGAGCGAGCGACGGGGGCGACGAGCACCCACCGGCCAAGCCCCCGCCATCGGACGGGTCGCTCGGCATCGGCAGCCTCAGGACCACCAGGAGCGCACCATCGTGA
>CAYQGF010000134.1:5485-8771 GCA_964416885.1 uncultured Iamiaceae bacterium | reverse complement strand
CCAGGAGCAGGGCGGCGACGATGCGCCGGCGCCGGAAGGTGGCGGCCCGGGCCGCGGCCGACTGCCCACCCGGGATGAGGCGGAGCTGGGGCCGGCCGGCGGGACCGGACGCACCGGCCGGACGAGGGCTCGGCCCGACCGGGCGGACGGAGGGGATGGGGGCGAGGACTGCGGCCATGGGGGACATCCTCCTCAGGGGGTGTGACAGTGAAGCCGGACGACGGTGAAGCTGGACGGCCGGGAAGCTGGACGACGCGGATCGCTGTCGGGACGGGTGGTCGGGCGCCCCACCTGGTGGCGGCGGGAACGCCCGTTCGTGCACGATGCCTCGAACACGCGTTCCACGTCAACCCCTTTTTCGAACACCTGTCCCGGGAACGGGTGTCCCCACCCACCGCCCGATCGTGCTACGGTACGGACATCCGTTCGCCACCGGGCGCACGGACCGACGACAGGAGACAGCCGTGGCTCTCCCCCCGCTCACCGTCCGCCAGCGCCAGATCCTCGACTGCATCGAGGCCTCGATGCGCGACCGGGGCTACCCGCCGTCGGTCCGGGAGATCGGGCAGTCGGTCGGCCTCACATCCCCCTCCACGGTGCACAACCACCTCAACACCCTCCAGAAGCGGGGCTACCTGCGGCGCGACCCCAGCAAGCCGCGGGCCATCGAGGTCCACTACGACGCCATGAGCGGGGGCGTCGTCGACCGCCGCCCGGTGCGCCATGTCCCCATCGTGGGCGACGTCGCCGCCGGCACCGACGTGCTGGCCGCCGAGAACATCACCGAGTCGATGCCGGTCCCGGCCGACCTCACCGGCGACGGCGACCTGTTCATGCTCCGGGTCCGGGGCGAGTCGATGATCGATGCCGGCATCCTCGACGGCGACTACGTGGTCGCCCGGTCGCAGCCCACCGCCGAGCGGGGCGACATCGTGGTCGCCGGCATCCCCGGCGAGGAGGCGACGGTGAAGACCTACCTCCGCAAGGGCGACACCGTCGTGCTGCGCCCCGCCAACGAGCGGCTCACCGACATGGTCTTCGAGCCCGGCGACGTCACCATCTTCGGCAAGGTCGTCAGCGTCCTGCGTCGGCTCTGAGCCGACGCCGGCCCGCGACCGGCCCGGCGCGCTCCACCCGGCCGCGGCGGGGGCAGCACACTGGCGGGGTGGGTCGCGGCATCCGCCTGCTCGTGGCGCTGGTCGCCGGCGCCTTCGTCGCCCTGGTCGGCCTCGGCGTCGCGGGCGCCCTGCGGGACGACGAGCGGGGCGTCGACCCCTCCCGCACGGTCGACGAGCAGTGGAACCTGGCCCTGGTCGGCGCCCCCGACGTCTGGGACCGCACCACCGGTGACGGCGTGCTCGTCGCCGTGGTCGACACCGGGGTCGACAGCCGCCACCCGGACCTCCGGGGGCGGTTGGCGGGGTCGGTGAGCTGCCTGGGGGCCGCCGGCGACCCGGGGGCCTGCGGGCCCGGTGGCGCCACCGACGACGATGGCCACGGCACCCACGTGGCCGGGATCGTCCTGGCCACCGCCGACAACCGCCGCGGCATCGCCGGGGTCGCCCCCGACGCCCGCCTGCTCTCGGTCCGCGCCCTCGAGGCCGACACCTGCGCCCGGCGCCCGTGCGGGGCCACCGGGCGGGCCGAGGACGTGGCGGCCGGCATCCGGTGGGCCGTCGACGCCGGCGCCCAGGTGGTCAACCTGTCGCTCGGGGCCGTCGCCGGCGGGGGCACCGACGAGCTGGAGGCCGCCATCGACGAGGCCTGGGCGGCCGACGTCGCCGTGGTCGTGGCCGGCCCGAACCTCGCCGCCGAGCCCGGCCTGCCCGCCTCCAGCCCGGCGGTCGTGGTCACCGCCGTCACCGCCGGATCGGCCCTCGCTCCTTACGCCGCGGGCGTCGGGCCGGCCCGGGTCGGCCTGGCCGCGCCCGGCGGCGAGGCCCGGGCCCCGACCGGCGACGGCTGCGACGGCGACCGGGCCGTCGAGTCGATCCTCCCGGTGCCGGGTGGGGCGGCGGACGCCCGCGGCTGCCTGGTCGGGACCTCGATGGCCGCCCCCCACGTCAGCGGGGCCATCGCCCTGCTCGTGGCGGCGGGCCGCACCGTGCCCGACGCGGTCGCCGCCATCGTGGCGACCGCCGACGATCGAGGCCAGCCCGGGCCCGACCAGCTCTACGGCGCCGGCGTCCTCGACATCCCTGCGGCCCTGGCCGCACCGTGACGACCGTCAGCCGAGGAGGTCGCGGAGGGCGGCGTGGGTGGCCTCCAACGGCGCCCGCTCGACCCGCTCGTCGGCCATGTGGGCCAGCGCCGGGTCCCCCGGGCCGATGTTGACGGCCGGGACACCGAGGGCGGCGAAGCGGGCGACATCGGTCCACCCCAGCTTGGAGCGGACCTCCAGGCCACGCTCGGCGATGACCCGGGCCAGGCGGGGGTGGTCGACCGCGGGAGCCGCCGCCGGCGCCGAGTCGACGACCTCCACCTCGTCGCCGTCGTCGAGGAAGGGGGCGATGACCGACCGCACCCACGCGGCCGCCTCGGCTTCGGTCCGGTCGGGGGCGAAGCGGTGGTTGAGGGTGACCACGGCGAGGTCGGGGACGACGTTGGCGGCCACTCCCCCCTCGACCTTCACCGCCTGGAGCGCCTCCCGGAACTCGCACCCGGCGAGCACGGGCCGCCGCTCGGGCACCGACGCCACGGCATCGAGCAACGGCGCCAGGCGGTGGATGGCGTTGCGGCCCATCCAGGGCCGGGCGGTGTGCGAACGGACACCGGCGAGGCGGGCCTCGACCCGCAGCGTGCCCTGGCAGCCGGCCTCGACCCCGCCCCGGCTGCCCTCGCCGAGCACGGCCAGGTCACCGGCCAGGAGGTCGGGCCGCTCGCGGGCCAGCTCCCCCAGGCCGCTGTGCTCGGCCGCCACCTCCTCCCGGGCGTAGAAGACGTAGGTGACGTCGACCGCGGGCTCGGTGACGGTGCGGGCCAGGTCGAGCATGACGGCGAGGCCGCTCTTCATGTCGGCCGCGCCCAGCCCCCACAGCGTGTCGCCCTCGATGCGGGGCGTGCCGTTGCCGTCGGCCTCGGGGACGGTGTCGGTGTGGCCGGCGAGGACGACCCGCTCGTCCCGCCCCAGCCGGGTCCGGGCCACCACGTTGTCGCCGACCCGCGTGACCTCGAGGCCGGGGACGGCCCGCAGCTCGTCCTCCACCCAGGCCACGATGGCCGCCTCCTGGAAGCTCTCCGAGGGCATGGCCACCAGCTCGGCGGTGAGGGCGAGGAGGTCGGTCAC
>CAYQGF010000134.1:0-5385 GCA_964416885.1 uncultured Iamiaceae bacterium | reverse complement strand
CGTGGCATCGGCCTCGCCACCCTGTCCACCAAGGGCGACGGCACCAAGGTGCTCGACACCTGGTACCCGGTGCTGTCGGTGGACCGGGAGGCCGACCCGACGCCCTCGGTCCTCGCCGCCGCCGGGGCCGAGGGGGCGAGCGGGACGACGGTGGTCGACGCCGAGGCCCTGCGAAAGGGGGCGGCCAAGCTGCGCAAGCCGGAGGTCAAGGCGCTCGTCGGAGGCCTTGCCGACGCGCTCGACGCCCCCGACAACGGGCTGCCGACCCGGACCGTCGCCGTGGTCACCGTGCTCCCCGACCTGGCCGCGGCGCCGGCTGACACCCACGACGTCTACCTCCGCCTCCACCTGCTGTCGTCGCGCCGGGCCCGGCCCCGCCAGCTGAACCTCGACGGGATCTTCGGCCTGCTCAACACCGTCGCCTGGACCGACCGGGGCCCGGCCGACCCCGACGACTTCGAGGTCGACCGCACCGCCCTTCGGGCCCGGGGCGAACGCGTCGAGGTCTGGGGCGTCGACAAGTTCCCCCGCATGACCGACTACGTCGTGCCCTCCGGCGTGCGCATCGCCGACGCCAGCCGGGTCCGCCTCGGCGCCCACCTGGCCGACGGCACCACGGTGATGCACGAGGGCTACTGCAACTTCAACGCCGGCACCCTCGGCCCGGTGATGGTCGAGGGCCGGATCTCGGCCGGCGTGGTCGTCGGGGCCCACTCCGACATCGGCGGCGGGGCCTCGGTCATGGGCACCCTGTCGGGCGGTGGCACCGAGGTCGTCACCGTCGGCGAGGGCGCCCTCCTCGGGGCCAACGCCGGCATCGGCATCTCGCTCGGCGACGACAGCGTGGTCGAGGCCGGGCTCTACATCACCGCCGGCAGCCGGGTCACCCTCCCGAACGGCCAGGTGGTGAAGGCCAAGGAGGTCTCGGGCCGGCCCGGGATCATGTTCATCCGCAACTCCGAGACCGGTGTGGTCGAGGTGCGGGACCGCAAGGGCAAGTGGGGCGCCCTCAACTCCGACCTCCACGCCAACTGACCCTCAGCGGGGCGGCCCCCAGCCCCACGGCCCCGGCGCCGGTGGCCACACCGGCGCCGGATGGGCGGCGTCCCAGGCCCGCTTGGCCCGGCCCCGGGTGCGGGCCACGATCACCGTGACCAGCAGCCAGGCGAACACGCCGCCGGCGGCGAAGGCGGCCGCGGTCCGCAACCCGTCGCGGAGCTTCCGGAACGGGCTCTCGGACACGACGATGGCGGACTCGTCGAGGTCGACGCCCGGCACGGTGCGGGTCGAGATCACGTAGTCCCCGATCTGGTCGAAGCGCACCGTGAACAGGGGGAGGTACTCGGCCTGGCGGCCGTCGACCAGGTCCTTGATCGGTCGATAGCCCTCGTACTCCCGGAGGGGCACCTCCGACCCGTCGGGCGCCTGGATGCGGACGTCGAGCCGGTCGATGAGGTCGAGCCGGTCGGGCTCGTCGAACGTCAGCAACAGGCCGCTGTAGGCGACGGTGACCGACTGCGGCCGGGTGACGGTGATGGTCTGCTCCGAGCCCAGCGGTGTCGTGGTGGCGTCGAGGGCGGCGGCCTGGGCATCGCGGAAGCCCTGGCGGAGGGCGTAGCCGGCGAGGACGAGGCCCAGGACGGCCAGCCCCGCCGCCGCCGCGTACCACCATCCGGACGGCCTGAGCGTCGGCCGGGGCGGGACGGGGACCGGCGCACCGATCGGGCCGTACGGCGGCGGATAGGCCACCTACTGCTGGCCCGGCCCCCAGGGGCCCTGCGGGTAGCCCGGCTGGTAGCCGCCCCCCGGCTGGTAGGCGGCGGCCTGGGCCTGGAAGATCCGCTTCTTCGACCGGCCCCGCTTGACCAGGAGCACGATCAGCACGATCAGGGCGACGAGGAAGCCGACGGTGCCGACGATCACGCCGATGACGACCAGCGGGATGCCGACCGTCAGCGGGTTCTGGGCCCCGAGGGCGATGCCCTGGACCGACGGGTCCGAGGAGGCGACGCTGACGGTGTACTGCCCCGAGGACGGTGCCGTGAAGGTGTACGCCGCGGTGCCCTCGTGGTTGTTGAAGGCGTACTCCAGGGTGGTGTTGGCGCCGTACGGCGAGAGCGACACCGGGCCGTCGGGACCGCTGATGGTGACATCGGCGCTCGGCGAGGCGAAGGCATCGGTGACACCGTTGCCCTCGATGAAGACCCGGTAGTCGCCGGCGTCGAGGTCGAGCTGGGTCTCCTCGCCCACCCGGGCGCGGTCGAGGTCGTCGATGGCACCGGGGACCTTGGCGACGCCCGCCACGATCAGGGCCACGCCGATGCCAGAGGTGACCAGCCAGAGGAACAGGGGGACGAGGATGGCGGCAGCGAGGCCGGGCTTCGGCGTCTGGGGGGAGGAGGCCATGGCCAGCATCATGGTCGCTCGGCAGCCCGCCCGGGTCGATGAGGGTGCGGGCCCCCGTCCCCGTCAGCCCGGGCCGAGGGCGCGCAGCCGGTCGGCCAGCTCGGCGACCCGGGCGTCGGGCACCACCAGGGCCAGTCGGACGAAGCCCTCGCCGTGGGGGCCGTAGGTGCTCCCCGGCGTGGCCAGCACCCCGGCCTCGGTGGCGAGCCGGCGGGCCAGGGCCAGGCCGTCGCCGTCGGGGGCCGGCACCCAGAGGTAGAAGGCGCCGCCGGGGAACGGCGTCGGCAGGCCGGCCGCAGCCAGGGCCTCGACGGTGACCTCCAGGCGGCGTCGGTAGGTGCGCCGTTGGGCCGTGGCGTGGGCGTCGTCGTCGAGCGCCGCGGCGGCGACCTCCTGGGCCGGTCCCGGCACCATGAACCCGGCGTGCTTGCGGAGCTGGCCCAGGTAGGCGACCAGGTCGGGGTCGCCGGCGTAGAAGCCCACCCGCAGCCCGGCCAGGTTCGACCGCTTCGACAGCGAGTGGACGGCGAGCACGCCCTCCGCCCCCTCCTCCAGGATCGTCCGGGGCGGGCCCGCCCAGGTCAGCTCGGCGTAGCACTCGTCCGAGAGCACCGGCACGCCCCGGTCCCGGCCCCAGGCGGCCACCGCGGCCAGGTCGTCGAGGGCCCCGGTGGGGTTGCCGGGGCTGTTGGACCAGATGCACAGCGCCCGCTCGGCGTCGGCCGGGTCGATGGCCGCCAGGTCGAGGGCACCGGTGGCCGTCGGCGGGACGGCGACGGCCCGGCACCCGGCCAGGGTGGCCCCCATGGCGTAGGTCGGGTAGGCGACCGCCGGGTGGAGCACGGTGTCGCGGGGGTCGTCGGCCCCGTGCCGGAGCCGCAGCCAGTGCGGGATGCCGGCGACCAGCTCCTTGGAGCCGATGGTGGCGGCGACCGCCTCGGCCGGGACCTCGACGCCGAAGCGCCGGGCCATCCACCGGGCCGCGGCCTCCCGCAGGGCCGGCGTGCCGATCGACGGCGGGTAGCCGCGGGCCTGGTCGGTGCGGGCCAGGATGTCGGTCACGAACCCGGGCGGGTCGTCGACCGGGGTGCCGATGGTGAGGTCGATGGCGCCGCCCGGGAAGGCCTCGGCCGCGGCCCGGACGTCACCCAGCGTCTCCCACACCAGGGGCGGGGGGGCGAACCCGCCGCTCGGGCCCGTGGTCACCGGGCCTCCTCGGTGCGGCGGACCGGCGTGCTGTAGGTGGCCGCCAGGCCCTCGGGGCCGACCCGGCCGATGGCGGTGATGCGGCCCCCGATGCGGCCCAGCCCGAGCAGGCCCTCCCGGTCGAGGGTGGCCTCGACGGTCGACCTCCGCCCGGCCGCGGTGGAGTCGTGGGTGTGGCGGGCGGCCCGGCCTCCGGCGAAGGTGCGGTCGACCGCCTCGGTGTCGGCGGCGTCGAGGGCCGTGGCCAGCGCGGCCAACCGGCCGGCGACCTCTCGCAGCACCGGGGCCAGGGCGGCGGCGTTGGCGGTGGCCATCTCGGCGCCGAGGGTCGGGTGCCCGCCGGCGACGCGGGTGAGGTCGCGGAACGAGCCGGCCGCCAGGGCCCGGGCCAGGTCGGGCTCCTCGTGGGCGTCGACCAGCCCGGCCCCGACCGCGGCCAGGGCATAGGGGAGGTGGCTGACGAGGGCGACGGCCCGGTCGTGCTCGGTGGCCGCGACGGGGACGACGGTGGCCCCGACGGCGAGCGCCACCCGGGCCACGTCGGCCCACCGGCCCAGGTCGACCGGACGATCGACGGCCAGCGCCCAGGTCCGCCCCTCGAACAGCTCGGGGAGCGAGGCGTCCCAGCCCGACTCCTCGGTCCCGGCCATCGGGTGGCCGGGGACCAGCACCGACGGGTCGGGCAGGGTGGCGCCGACCGCGGCGACCGGCCCCTTGACCGACCCGACGTCGGTGACCGTCGGCCCGTCCGGCCCGGTGCCCGCCACGGCCTCGCCCAGAGCGGCCACGGTGGCCGGGAGGTGGGCGAGAGCGGTGGCGGCGACCAGGACCTCGGCCCCGCTGGCGGCGAGGGCGGCGATGTCGTCGACCACCTCGACGCCGAGCTCCCGTGCCCCGGCCCGGGCCTCGGGCGAGCGGGTGGTGGCGACGACCCGGGCATCCCGCGCCCGCAGCGCCCGGGCCAGCGACCCCCCGATCAGCCCCAGGCCGACGATGCCCACGGAGGGGACGTCGGCGCCGACGGGCTCGCTCACGCGCTCGATGGCCCGCTCACCGCGGTCGCTCACCGGGACCGCCAGGCCGGGTAGGAGCCCAATCGCTTGACGTCGCAGCCGAGGGCGTGGAGGTCGTCGATGGCGGCCCCGACGGCCGGGTCGGTGGCGTGACGGTCGAGGGTCAGCACGAAGCAGTAGACCCCGAGCCCCTTGCGGAGGGGGCGGCTCACGATGTTCGAGAGGTTGATCGAGCGGTCCGAGACCGGCTCGAGGATCCGCAGCAGCACGCCCGGCACCTCGGACTCCGGGGGCGTCACCACGATGGTGGTGCGGTCGTCGCCGCTGGGGGGAGCCTCCTCTCGGGCGACGAGGGCGAAGCGGGTCTGGGCACCCGGGTGGTCCTCCACCGCCGCCGCGACCACCGCCAGGCCCGCGACCTGACCGGCCTTCTCGGAGGCGATCGCCACCAGGCCGGGCTCGGTGCTGGCCGCCACCAGCCGACAGGCCTCGCTGGTGGAGGACGTGGGCCGGGCCTCCAGGCCCCTCCCCTGCCACCACCGGGTGGTCTGGGCCAACCCGACCGGGTGGCTGAGCACGGCCCGCGGCGGGGCGTCGTCGTCGGCCCGGCGGAACGCCGTGAAGGTCACGGGGACCGCGACCTCTTCCCGGATCACCACGACCTCGGTCTCGAAGACGATGACGTCGATGGTGCCGGTGACGCCGCCCTCGACCGAGTTCTCGATCGGGACCAGGCCCATCAGGGCCCGGCCGACCTCGA
>CAYQGF010000133.1:7645-8783 GCA_964416885.1 uncultured Iamiaceae bacterium | reverse complement strand
CGCACCCGGAACGTCCCGCCGGGGACGCCGGCCAGGTCGTAGGGGTGGTTGGGCTGGCCCAGCTCGAGCATCACGTAGTTGGAGATGTCGACCAGGGCGCTGATCGGGCGCATGCCGAGGTGGGTGAGCCGCTGCTGCATCCACTCCGGCGAGGTGGCGGTGGGGTCGAGGCCCCGGAGCAGCCAGGCCCCGAAGCGGCCGCACAGGTCGGGGTCGAGGATCTCGACCGCCAGGGTGCCGTCGACCGGGTCGCCCCCGGTGGGCACGTCGGCCGTCGGGAGATCGAACGGCACGCCGAAGCGGGCCGCCAGGTCACGGGCCAGCCCGGCCACGCACAGGGCGTCGGGGCGGTTGGCGTTGACCTCCAGCTCCCACAACACGTCGGGCTCCAGGCCGAGGGCCTCGGTCAGCGGCGTCCCCGGCGTCAGGTCCGACGACAGGACCTTGATCCCACCGTGGTCGCTGCCGAGGCCGATCTCGCGCGACGAGCAGAGCATCCCGTTCGACCACTCGCCCCGCATCTTGCGGCGGGCGATCTCCATGCCGTCGGGCATGACCGTGCCGAGGGTGGCCAGCGGGACCAGGTCGCCGGCGGCCATGTTGAAGGCGCCGCAACAGATCTGGAGGGCCTCGCCGTCGCCGGCGTCGACGTCGACCAGCTGGATCCGGTCGGCCTTGGGGTGGGGCTTGGTGGCCAGGACGCGGGCCACGACGATGCCGTCGAGCCCCTCGCCCAGGCGCGTCTCCTCCTCGACCGGGGTGCCCAGGTCGTTGAACGCCTCGCCGATCTGCTCCGGCGTCTGGTCGAACGGCGCCAGCTCGCGGAGCCAGGAGTGCAGGACGCGCATCAGAACTGCTCCAGCAGGCGGACGTCGACGGACAGGATCTCGCGCAGGTCGGTGATGCCGTGGCGGGCCAGGGCCAGGCGGTCGATGCCGAACCCGAAGGCGAAGCCGGTGTAGCGCTCGGGGTCGATGCCGCCGTTGCGCAGCACGTTGGGGTGCACCATCCCGCAGCCGCCCAGCTCCAGCCAGGTGCCGTCGGGGCGGCGGATGTCGAACTCGGCCGACGGCTCGGTGAACGGGAAGTACGACGGCCGCAGCCGGGACGAGAACCCGGGGCCGAAGTAGGCCCGGGT
>CAYQGF010000133.1:4543-7635 GCA_964416885.1 uncultured Iamiaceae bacterium | reverse complement strand
AGGCCTCGATGGTGCCGGCCAGGTGGCCGAACGTGATGCCCTCGTCGACGACCAGGGCCTCGATCTGGTGGAACGTGGCCAGGTGGGTGGCGTCGCGGGCCTCGTTGCGGTGGACCCGGCCGGGGGCGACGACGTAGATCGGCGGGCCCTGCTGCTCCATCACCCGGAGCTGCACCGGCGAGGTGTGGGTGCGCAGGACGACGTCGCCGGGCTCGCCCAGGTCGACGAAGAAGGTGTCCTGCATGTCCCGGGCCGGGTGGTAGGCGGGGATGTTGAGGCCGGTGAAGTTGTGCCAGTCGTCCTCGACCTCGGGGCCCTCGGCGACCTCGAAGCCCAGCCCGGTGAAGACGTCCTCCAGCTCCTCCATCGTCTGGGTGACCAGGTGGAGGTGGCCGGCGCCGACGGTGGGGCGGACCTCGGTGAGGTCGAGCCGCTCGGCCTCCAACTGCACCCGGCGGGCGTCGGCCTCCAGGGTGCTGCGCCGCTCGGCCGATGCTCGCCCGATGGCCGCGTTGACCTGGTTGAGGGCCTGGCCCAGCTCCTTGCGGGCGTCGGGGTCGAGCTGACCGAACGAGGCCTTGATGGTGGCCAGCGGCGTCCCCTTGCCCATGGCCGCAGCCACCCGGGCGGAGAGGTCGTCGAGGTCCGCGGCGGCCCCGATCTCGGCCACCGCGGCGGCGCCCAGGGCCTCGATCTCCTCACGCGACGTCATAGGTCGGCTCACCCTGCCCGCTCCCCTCCCCCCGCGCAAAGTCCTTACGCCGACGGGAGGGTGAAGGTGAACGTGCTGCCCTCGCCCTCGACCGAGGTCGCGGTGAGCGTGCCGCCATGGGCCTCGACCAGGCCCCGGCTGATCCACAGGCCCAGGCCGGTGCCGGTGGGGCGGCCCTCCTCCCGGCGGAAGAAGCGCTCGAACACCCGGCCCAGGTCGGCCGCGGGGATGCCCTCGCCCCGGTCGGCGACGGCCACCTCGATGCCCTCGGGGACGGCCCGGGCGGTGACCCTCATCCCGGTGGGGCTGGCGTACTTGGCCGCGTTCTCGACCAGGTTGGTGAGGACCTGCTCGACCTTGTCGGCATCGGCCAGCACCTCGGGCGTGCCGGCCGCGACCTCGATCGTGACCTCGAGGTCGGGCTCGCCCACCGCGACCTTGTCGACCACGGCCCGGGCCAGGGCGCCGATCTCGATCGGTCGGGGCCGGAGGTGGAGCTGGCCCGTCTCCAGCCGGGAGATGTCGAGCAGCTCGGTCAGCATCCGGGTGACCCGGTCCGCGTCGTGACGGACGGCCTCCAGCATCTCCCGCTTGCGGTCGTCGTCGATCGAGTCCCAGCGGGACAGCAGCAGGCTGGTGAAGCCCTTGATCGTCGTCAGCGGGCTGCGCAGCTCGTGGCTGACGGTCGCGATCAGCTCGACCGGGTCGATCGGCCCCGTGGACGGGCGCCCGGCGGGGTCGGTCACGGCTGCACCCGCCCCGCCGCCCGCTGACGGACGACCTCGAAGGCCAGGACCGACCCGGCCACGGCGACGTTGAGCGACTCCACCGCCCCCTCCATCGGCAGCGATGCCCAGGAGTCGACGAGCCCGGCCACCTCGGCGGGGAGCCCATGGGCCTCGCTGCCCAGCACCAGGGCCACCGGCCCGGTGAGGTCGAGGGCCTCGGGCCGTCCGCCCGCACCCCCGGCGGCGCCGACCCGCTGCACGCCGGCCCCGCCCAGGCGGTGCAGCGCCTCGACCGCCGGCGCCTTCTCGACCGGCACCCGCCACACCGACCCGGCCGACGAGCGCACCACCTTGGGCGCCCACACGTCGGCGGTGCCCTCGGTGACCACGACCGACGACGCTCCCACGGCCTCGGCGGTGCGCAGCAGGGTGCCGACGTTGCCGGGGTCGGCCACCCCCACCAGCACGACGTGGAGGGCCGTGCTGCCCTCGGCCGGCACGGGCGCGGCGGGCCGGCGGACGACCGCGGCGACGCCGTGCGGGGTGCGGACGTCGAGGTGGCGGGCCAGCCCCCCGGTCACGGTCCAGGCCCGGGCACCGGCGGCCTCGGCGGCGGCGACGGCGCTCGCCACCGCGGGGTCGTCGAGGGCGCCGGGCGCGACGAAGACGTCGTCGACCACCAGCCCGTCGCGCCCGGCATCGCGCACGAGGACCGGCCCGTCGACGACGAACCGGTCCTCGGCGTCCCGGACGGACCGCCGCCCGGCCAGCCGGCCGAGGGCGACGACGCGCCGGTTGCGGGGTGAGAGCTCCTCGGGCGCCACGGTCGGGGCGGCGAGGGCGGGCCTCAGGCCGCGGGCTGGGCCTCGGCCGCCACCTTCACCAGGGCGGCGAAGGCCTGCGGGTCGGTGACGGCCAGGTCGGCCAGGACCTTGCGGTCGACCTCGACCTGGGCCAGCTTCAGCCCGTTGATGAACCGGCTGTAGCTCATGCCCTGCTCCCGGCAGGCGGCGTTGATCCGCTGGATCCACAAGGACCGGAACTCGCCCTTGCGCGCCCGCCGGTCGCGGTAGGCGTACTGGAGCGAGTGCATGACCTGCTCGTTGGCGGCCCGGTACGAACGGCTCTTGTTGCCGTAGTAGCCCTTGGCCCGCTCGAGGGTGGCCTTGCGGTGCTTCTTGCTGTGGACGGAACGCTTGACGCGGGCCATCGGTCTCCTCTTCCTCTAGATCTCTTCGGCTGCTGGCTGGACGGGGCGGGCTAGCGGTTGCCCAGCATCCGGTTGATGCGGTCCTGGTCGGCCCGGGCCACCTCGGTCGAGCCGCGCAGGCGGCGCTTCCGCTTGGCCGGCTTCTTCTCGAGGATGTGGTTGGTGTTGGCCTGCTCGCGACGCAGCTTGCCGGTGCCGGTCGTCTTGAAGCGCTTGGCCGCGCCGCGGTGGGTCTTCATCTTGGGCATCGTGGGTCCTCGTGCTCGTGGGTCGGCGGCCCTGCGGCCGGCGGTGTCGATGGGGAGGCCGGGGCCTCGTGCTTGTCGGGTCGGCCTCGCCTGGCGGCTCGGCCTCGGCCTACGAGGCGGCCTCGGTGGAGGCGGTGGTGGCCTCGGGCTCGGGGGCGGGCTCCGGGGTGGGGTCGGGGGTGGGCTCGGCCCGG
>CAYQGF010000133.1:0-4533 GCA_964416885.1 uncultured Iamiaceae bacterium | reverse complement strand
TCCTTGAGCTTGGCGGCGTGGGCCGCCTGGGCCTTCTTGTCGGGAGCGAGCACCATGATCATGTTGCGGCCGTCGAGCTTGGGGACGACCTCGACCCGGGCCAGGTGGGCGACCTCCTCGGCCACGTGGTCGAGGATCTTCTTGCCCAGCTCGGGGTGGGCCATCTCGCGGCCCCGGAACATGATCGTCACCTTCACCTTGTGCCCCTCGCCGAGGAACTTCTCGACGCGACGGGTCTTGGTGTCGAAGTCGCCGGACCCGATCTTGGGCCGGTACTTCATCTCCTTGATGACGACGTTGGTGCTCTTGCGGCGTGACTCCTTGGCCTTCTGCGCCGACTCGTACTTGAACTTGCCGTAGTCCATGATCCGACAGACGGGTGGGTTCGCCTTGTCGGCCACCTCGACCAGGTCGAGGTCGAGGTCGCGGGCGATGGCAAGGGCCTCGGGCAGCGGGCGGATCCCGATCTGGGACCCGTCGGCGCCGACCAGCCGGACCTCTCGGGCCCGGATGCGGTCGTTGATGCGAGGCTCGTCGTTCTGCGGCGCAGCTATGGCCGGTCTTCCTTCATGCGGTGCGGATGTCCTCCGTCGGGGTCTGATGGCAAAACCAAGAACGGACGCCGGTTGGCCGACGTCCGCGAAGAGCCCGTCACACCCTTGTGAGGACCCCACTTCGTTCGACCAGCCGCACCCATGGTGGGCAGGTGGGGACCCGGAGGCCCCGCTTTCCGTTCTCGATTGTGCGCCCAGGGTACGGGCGTTCCGGGCGCCGAAGCAACCGCACCCGAGGAAGACGGCCCTCCGGGGCCGGCGGCCGGGCCCGCCGGGCCGGCCCGCAAGGCTCCTAAGGTGCTCCCCATGTCTTCCCTCTGGACCCCTGGCGGCGAGCACGAAGTGCCCCGCGAACCGTCTCGCCCGTCCGGCGCTGATGCCCCGCGCCAGGTCGAGATCGACCCGGAGACGGCGGCCGCGCTGGAGGCGATGTCGCCCGAGGAGCGGGCCCAGGCCGAGCAGATGATCGCCGAGATGGCCCAGGCCCGGGCCGAGATCGCCGGCACCCCGGCCGCCGTCGTGGTGGCCAACCACGCCATGGGGCTCTACGAGCTGGCCGCCATCCACCTGTCGCAGCAGCCGCCGAACCTGTCCGAGGCCGGCGTGGCCGTCGACGCGCTGGCCGCCCTGGTCGAGAAGCTCCAGGGCCGGCTGGGCGAGGCCGAGGCGACCCTGAACCAGGCCCTCAACCAGCTCCAGATGGCCTTCGTCGAGCTCACCAACCGCGCCCAGCAGGCCTCCGAGGGCACCACCGGCGGAGCGGACGAGAGCACCGGGTGAGCGTCCTGGTCACCGGCGGGGCCGGCTACATCGGGTCCCACACGGCCCGGCTGCTGCGGGCACGGGGCCGCGACATCGTGATCCTCGACTCCCTGGAGGGCGGCCGTCCCGAGGCCGCGCTGGGGGCACCGCTGGTGGTGGGCGACATCGCCGATGCCGACCTGGTGCGGCGCACGATCACCGAGCACGGTGTCGACAGCATCGTGCACTTCGCCGCCTACAAGGCGGCCGGCGAGTCGATGGCCGACCCGGGCAAGTACTTCGGCAACAACGTGGCCAAGACCAGCGCCCTGGTCGACGTGGCCCGCACCGTCGGGGTCGACAAGGTCGTGTTCTCGTCGTCGTGCTCGGTGTACGGCACGCCGACGGTCCTGCCGGTCGACGAGACTCACCACTTCGCCCCCGAGAGCCCCTACGCCGAGAGCAAGCGCATCGTCGAGGACATGCTCCGCTGGTACGGCGTCGCCCACGGCACCCGGTCGGTGAGCCTGCGGTACTTCAACGCCGCCGGGGCCTCGGCCGACGCCCGCATCGGCGAGGACTGGACCGACCCCCTCAACCTGGTCCCCATCGTCATGAAGGCCGCGTACGGCCTGCTCCCCCGCGTGTCGGTCTACGGCACCGACTACCCGACCCGCGACGGCACCGCTGTGCGCGACTACGTCCACGTCGACGACCTGGCCGACGCCCACGTCCGGGCCCTGGAGTACCTGGAGTCCGGGGGGGCGACGACCGCGGTCAACCTCGGCACCGGCGTCGGCTCGACGGTCCGGGACGTGATCGAGACGGCGCGCGAGGTCACCGAGCGCGACATCCCGTCGGTCGACACCGACCGTCGGCCGGGCGACCCCTCCGAGGTCTACGGCGACCTCCGCCGGGCCCGGGAGCTGCTCGGCTGGGAGCCGAGCCACGACCTCCGCCACATCCTCCGCACCGCCTGGGCCTGGCACAGCACCCACCCCGACGGGTACGCCCACCCATCCGAAGGTGGTCAACGCGCCACCCCTACAGAGGCGCGCTGACCATCTTCGCCCCGGCCCGACCGCAGGATGGTCAACGCGCCACCCCTACAGAGGCGCGCTGACCATCTTCGCCCGATGCTCGGCGACCGCGGGACCTGATCGCGGGGACGTGACCCCGGCGCGGTGACGCCCTGCCGGCCCGGCACGACCCATAGCCTTCCGGGGTGACCCGACGGCAGCGGACGACGCTCGCGGGCGTGCTGACCGTGGCCGCCGCCCTGGTCGCCACCGAGGTCGTCAACCTGCTGGCGCCGACCCGGCCGTCGCTGCTCCTGGCCGTCCAGGCCTGGTTCATCGACACCTTCGGCGGGGCGCTCAAGGACATGGCCGTCGCCCTGTTCGGCACCCGGGACAAGCTGGCCCTGGAGGTCGGCGCCTACCTGGTCGCCATGGCCTTCGGGCCGGTGACGGCCCGGCTGGAGGTCCGTCGCCGCTACGCCGGGTGCGCGGTGATCGCCGGCTTCGGCCTGGCCGGCGTCCTGGCCGGGCTGGGCGACCCGCAGCACTCGACGCCGGTCACCCTGCTCGCCGGGGTGGTCGGCGTGGGCGCCGGCATCGTCACCCTCTGGGTGCTGCTCGACCGGTTCGGGCTGCGGGTGATGCCCGGCGCGGCCACCTTCTTCCGCGACCGTCGACCGGTCGGCCCCACACCCGCGACCGGGCCCGAGCGAGGGCCGCTGGCCGAGGTGGCCGGCTCCCGGCGGGAGGTCCTCACCTGGAGCCTCGGCGCCGGCGCCGCCATCACCATCGGGGCGGCCCTCGCCAAGGGGCTGGGCGACACGGTCCGTCGGTCCCGGGCGGCGATCCCCGATGCGATCCCGTCCCCGGCCACCCCGGCGGCGGTGCCCACCGCGCAGCCCTTCGCCGTCGAGGGGCTGACGCCCTACATCGTGCGCAACGGCGACTTCTACCGGATCGACGTCTCCCCCAGCCCGCCCTACGTGGTCACCGACGAGTGGGCGTTGCGGGTCGCCGGGATGGTCGACCGGGAGCTGACCCTCACCTACGCCGACCTGCTGGCCCGGGACCTGGTCGAGGAGGTCGTGACCCTCTCGTGCGTGTCGAACGAGGTCGGCGGGAACCTGGTCGGCAACGCCCGGTGGACCGGCGTCCCGCTCCGGGACCTGCTGGAGGAGGCCGGCGTCCAGGTCGGCGCCACCCAGCTGGTGGGCGAGGCGGTCGACGGCTTCACCGCCGGCTTCCCCCTGTCGGTGCTCGACGACCCGGACCGTCCGGCCCTGGTGGCGGTGGGCATGAACGGGCAACCCCTCCCCCGCGTCCACGGCTTCCCGGCCCGGCTGGTGGTGTCCGGCCTCTACGGCTACGTGTCCGCCACCAAGTGGCTGAGCGAGGTCCGGCTCACCACGATGGAGGACGAGGACGGCTACTGGATCTCCCGGGGCTGGGCCAAGGAGGCCCCGGTCAAGACCCAGAGCCGCATCGACGTCCCCCGCAACCGGGCCAACCTGGTCGAGGGCCGCACCGCCGTCGCCGGCGTGGCCTGGGCGCCCAACCGGGGCATCGAGAAGGTCGAGGTCCGGGTCGACCAGGGGCCCTGGCAGGTGGCCGAGCTGGGCCGGGTCACCTCCGACGACACCTGGGTGCAGTGGTACCTGCCGTGGGACGCCACCGCCGGCGACCACGAGATCACCGTGCGGGCGACCGACGGCGACGGCGACACCCAGGGCGAAGAGCCGGTCTCCCCCGTGCCCGACGGCGCCGAGGGCTGGCCCACCCGCCGGGTCACCGTCGCCGCCCGCTGAGCCGGCGATGGACGCGACGGGCCAGGCACCTCGCGTCCGTCCGTACGCGAGGTGCCTGGCACGTCGCGTACGTCAGGCGGGGCGGACGGCCGTGGCCTGCCACCGGCCGTGGTGGCCGGGGGCCACGGCGAAGGCGACCCGGGTGCCGACGGCGGTGGTGCGGGACCCGTCGGCGATGTGGGTGCACTGGAGGTCGAGGGCGCGCCCGTCGTCGTCGCGCACGAGCCCGACGCCCCGGTCGTCGTCCCAGGCCTCGACCACGCCGGTGCGCTCACCCACGGTCCGCCGCCTTGGCCTTGCGGGCCGCCGCCGCGGCCCGGCGGGCCTTGGCCTCGGCCTCGATGCGGGCCTTGGGAGCGGCCCACGAGCAGATCGGGCACGCGACCATGTCGTGGCGCTGGGCCGGGCAGTGCT
>CAYQGF010000132.1:0-8973 GCA_964416885.1 uncultured Iamiaceae bacterium | reverse complement strand
GCGACGATGCGGTCCACGTAGTGGATGTCCTCGGCGCCCTCGACCTTGGGGACCATGATCACGTCGAGCTTGTCGCCGATCTCGGTGACGAGCGTGATGAGGTCGTCGAGCACCCACGGCGAGTCGAGGCTGTTGACCCGGGTCCACAGCTGGGCGTCGCCCAGGTCGACCTCCTTGGCCACCTTCACCAGCCCGGCCCGGGCCGCCTCCTTGGCGTCGGAGGGGATGGCGTCCTCCAGGTTGCCCAGCACCACGTCGGCCTTGGCCGCGATGTCGGGCAGCTTGGCCACGACCTTCTCCAGGTGGGGCGGGAAGAAGTGGATCATCCGCGACGGGCGGACCGGGATCTCCCGGAGCGGCTCGGGGGCTCCCACGGCGAGGGGGCGGAAGAAGTCCTTGGGGCTGCGCACGGTGTCTCCTCGAAGGCGTCCAGCGTCGGGTCGGAACCTACGACCTGCCGGGTGAACGGGGCGAAGTCGGGGAGTACGGTCGCCACGCTGCACCCCAGGAGGAAGCACATGAGCGAGCTGACCGGGCACGAGGCCGAGGTGGTCGGAGCCGCCCCCACCGGGTTGTTCATCGGCGGGGAGTGGCGGACGACCGCCGGCGGCATCGAGGTCGAGGACCCCTCCACCGAGCAGGTCATCGCCACCGTCGCCGACGCCACCCCGGCCGACGGCGCCGACGCCCTGGCCGCCGCGGTCGCGGTCCAGGAGGAGTGGGCCGCCACCGACCCCCGGGAGCGGGGCGAGATCCTGCGCCGGGCCTGGGAGCTGATCACGGCGCAGGCCGACGACCTGGCCCTCCTGATGACCCTGGAGAACGGCAAGGCCCTCAAGGACGCCCGGGCCGAGGTCGCCTACGGGGCCGAGTTCTTCCGCTGGTTCAGCGAGGAGGCGGTGCGGATCTCCGGTCGTTGGGCGGTCGCCCCGGCCGGCGGCACCCGGCTGCTCACCATGCGCCAGCCGGTCGGGCCGTGCCTGTTCATCACCCCCTGGAACTTCCCGCTCGCCATGGGCACCCGGAAGATCGGCCCCGCGATCGCGGCGGGGTGCACGATGGTGGTCAAGCCGGCGCGGGCCACGCCGCTCAGCATGCTCCGGCTGGCGGAGGTCCTGGCCGAGGCCGGGCTCCCCGCGGGTGTGCTCAACGTGATCACGACCTCCTCCACCGGGAAGGTCGTCGAGCCGTTGGTCCGCGACAGCCGGCTGCGGAAGCTGAGCTTCACCGGGTCGACCGAGGTCGGGCGGAGCCTGGTGGAGCAGTCGGCGGAGCAGCTCCTCCGCGTCTCGATGGAGCTGGGTGGCAACGCCCCGTTCCTCGTGTTCGAGGACGCCGACCTCGCCGCCGCGCTCGACGGGGCCATGATCGCCAAGATGCGCAACGGCGGCGAGGCCTGCACGGCCGCCAACCGCTTCATCGTCCACGAGTCGGTGGCGGCCGAGTTCACCGCCGGGCTGGCCGAGCGGATGGCGGCGCTGACGGTGGGGCGGGGGAGCGCCGAGGGCGTCGACGTCGGCCCGCTGGTCGACCGGCCCACGCTCGACAAGGTCACCGAGCTGGTCGACGACGCCCGGCGTCGGGGGGCCGAGGTGGCGGCCGGCGGCGCCCGGGTCGGCGATACCGGCTACTTCTACGCCCCGACGGTGCTGGCCGAGGTCCCGGTCGACGCCCGGATCCTCCAGGAGGAGGTGTTCGGCCCCGTCGCCCCGGTGACGACGTTCGCCACCGACGACGAGGCGGTCGCCGCCGCCAACGACACGCCGTTCGGGCTGGTGGCCTACGTGTTCACCTCCGACCTGACCCGGGCGATCAGGGTGTGCGAGCGCCTGGAGACCGGGATGGTCGGGCTCAACCAGGGCATCGTCTCCAACCCGGCCGCTCCCTTCGGCGGCGTGAAGCACTCCGGCTTCGGCCGGGAGGGCGGCCCCGAGGGCATCGACGAGTACCTCGAGACCAAGTACGTCGGCATCAAGCTCTGACGGCCGGCCCGTTCACCGGGCGTTCATCGGGGTGGGCCAGACTGGCCCCGTGGGGACCGATGTCGACGTGGTCGAGGCCTTCCGGGCCCAGGGGTGGGTGCTCACGCCGACGCTCGGCCCCGACGAGGCGGCCGAGCTGGTGCGGTGGGTCGACGAGGTGGCGGGCTGGCCCGACGACGGCGAGTGGATGCACCACCGCGAGCTCACCGACCACGGCCCGGCCCTGTGCCGCACCGAGAACTTCACCCCGTTCCACCCGGGGCTGAGGGCGCTCCTCACCACCGGGCCGATGCTGGAGGTCGCCGGCGCCCTGCTCGGCGAGCCGGCGGTCCTCTACAAGGAGAAGGTCAACTACAAGCTGGTCGGCGGGGCCGGGTACTCGCCCCACCAGGACGCCCCGGCCTACCCGTTCCTCGACCAGCACGTGAGCTGCATGGTCGCCGTCGACGACGCCACCGAGGAGAACGGCTGCCTGGAGGTGGTCACCGGCGCCCACGCCGAGCTGCTCCCGATGGACGACCGGGGCTGCGTCCACCCCGACGTGGTGGCCGAGCTGGCCTGGGCGCCGGTGCCGATCCCGGCCGGCTCGACGCTCTGGTTCCACTCCCGCACGCCGCACCGCAGCGGCCCCAACCGCTCCGACCGGCCCCGGCGGGCGCTGTACCCGACCTACAACGCCCGGTCGGAGGGCGACCTCCGCGACGCCTACTACGCCGAGAAGCGGGCCCGCTTCGCCACCGGCCCGTCCCGGGTGTCGCTGATCGGCGACTTCGAGGGGCGGATGGTGTGAGGGCGCCGGCCGACTACCTCGACGAGGTCCTGGCCCTCTACGACCGCTGGGGCCCCGAGCACTACGACGAGGACCTCAGCCAGCTCGCCCACGCCGCCCAGGTCGCGGCCTGGGCGGTCCACGAGGGCGACGACGATGCCGCGGTCGCGGCCGGCCTGCTCCACGACGTCGGCCACCTGCTGGTGATGGAGGACCGCCACCACGGTGTGCCGGTCACCGATGCCGACATGGGCCACGAGCGGCTCGGTGCCCGGTTCCTCGCCCGGTTGTTCGGCCCCGAGGTCACCGGTCCGATCGCCCTCCACGTGGCGGCCAAGCGGTACCGGTGCGCCGTCGACCCGGCCGAGGTCGAGCGGCTGTCGCCCGGGTCGCAGCTCAGCCTCCGCCTCCAGGGTGGGCCGATGACGCCGGCCGAGGTGGCCCGGTTCGAGGCCCACCCGGCCCACGCCGCCGCGGTCACCCTCCGCCGCCGCGACGACGCCGGCAAGGTCCTCGGTGCCGACCCGTCCCCGTTCGCCGCCCACGAGGACCTGCTCCGCCGCCTCTCCCGCAACCGGTGATCGGATTCCCCTGCTCAGCGGGGGATCTGATCACCGGTTCGGCAGATCTAGGGTCCGGGGCGTGACGAGCGACCTGCCCGAGATGCCCGCCGAGCTGTGGGAGGAACAGGCCGCCTGGTGGCAGGAGGGCTTCACCGAGGGGGCCGACGAGGAGTACGTCGAGCAGATCATGCCGCTGGCCCAGCGCTGGCTCGACGGGTGCGCCCGGGTGCTCGACGTCGGCACGGGCGAGGGCCAGGTCGCCCGCCAGTGCGTCCGGGCGGGCTCGGCCCTCGTCGTCGGCATCGACCCGACCCGCAACCAGGTGGTCGAGGCCGCCCGACGGGCCGAGGGGCCGGCCTACGCCCGGGCCGGGGCCGCCGCCATCCCCTTCGCCGATGCCGCCTTCGATGCCGTGGTCGCCTGCCTGGTCTTCGAGCACGTCACCGATGTCGACACCGCCATCGCCGAGGTGGCCCGGGTGCTGCGGCCCGGCGGGCGGTTCGCCTTCTTCCTCAACCACCCGCTGCTCCAGACCCCGAGCAGCGGCTGGATCGACGACCACGTCCTCGACCCGCCCGAGCAGTACTGGCGCATCGGCCCCTACCTCACCGAGGACCTGAGCCTGGAGGAGGTCGAGCCGGGGGTCCGCATCCCGTTCGTCCACCGCCCGCTCGGCCGCTACGTCAACACCATGGCGGCCAATGGCCTCCTCGTCCGCCACCTGGAGGAGCCCTCGCCGCCCCCAGGCTTCCTGGCCCGCTCGCCCGAGTACCCGCAGGGGGCCGACTACCCCCGCCTCCTGCTGCTCGTGGCCGAGAAGGTCGAGGGCCTCGGGCCGCTCTGATGGGCGACACCGACGCACCGCGGCCGGGCGACGCACCTCCGGAGGGGGAGGAGGAGCCGCTGCCGCCCTACGTGCCGTTGGCGGTCGACGCCGCGCCGGTGGCCGACACGCCGATGTGGCTCAGCCACCACTGGCCCGACGACTACGACCGCTGCGCGGTGGTGGCGGGCCGCCACGTCTGTCGCCGGTGCCTGGTCATGTACCCGGTGGCCCTGGTCGCCGCCGTCGTGGCCGGGGTCGGCCCCTGGTGGCCCCGGTCGCTCGACCCGGTGCTGATCCCGCTGCTGCCCCTGCCCGCGGTGGTCGAGTTCGTGCTCGACAACCTGGGTGTCGTCCGCTACTCGCCGACCCGGCAGATGGCCCTCACCGCGCTCGGCGCGCTGGCCGCCGGGGCCGGCTACGTCCGCTACCTCGACCGCCCCGGCGATCCCCTCGTCTGGGGCACCGTCGTCGTCTACGGCCTGGTCTGCGCGACCGCGGCCTTCGCCGCTCAGCGCCGGTCGGCCTCGACGCGGTCGACGTCATCGACCCGGTCGATGCGGAAGCCGGTGAAGCCGTAGATCACGCTCAGCGCCGGGCTGGCGATGTTGAACAGGCAGTACGGCAGGTAGGTGAGGGTCGGGACGCCGAGCACCGCGCCCATGAACGCCCCACAGGAGTTCCAGGGCACGAGGGGGGAGGTGACGGTGCCGCTGTCGGCGGCCAGGCGGGACAGGTTGGTGGCGGCGAGGTCCCGGCGGGCGAACTCGGCACGGAACACCCGCGTCGGCAGGACCAGGGCGATGTACTGGTCACCGGCCACGATGTTGAGGCCGAAGCCGCAGGTGAACACGGCGAGGAAGAGGCGGCCGGTGGTGCGCGCCGACCGGAGGAGCGGGTCGACGAGCCGGGCGACCAGGTCGAGCTCGTCGAGGAGGGCGCCGAAGGTGACCGCTCCCATGATCAGCCACAGCGTCGGGAGCATGCTGGCCATGCCGCCCCGGGACAGGAGGCGGTCGATGTCGGCGATGCCGGAGTCCATCGAGAACCCGGTGGCCATCGACTGCCACACCGCCTGCACCGACCCGGCCGGGCCGCCCCGTGGCGTGGCCAGGCCGTCGACGAACCCCGACACCACGTCGGGCTGGAGGATGGCGGCGAGGATGCCGGCCGCCAGCGACGAGGCCAGGAGGGCGAGCGACGCCGGGACCTTCCGCACCGAGAGGTAGGCCAGCAGGGCGAGGGGGAGCAGGTTGAGCGGCGTGATCACGTAGATCTCGTCGAGCCGCGCCAGCTCGATGGACGTGGCGACGTCGTTGCTGACCTCGGGGCCGACGAACCCGAGGGCGAGGAAGCCGACGCAGGCGATCACGAAGGCGGGGACCGAGGTCCACACCTGGGCCCGGATGTGGGCGTAGGTGTCGGCGCCGACCATCTGGGAGCTGAGGATCGTCGTCTCCGACAGCGGGGAGACCTTGTCGCCGAGGTAGGCGCCGGAGATGACGGCGCCGGCGGTGATGGCCGGCGACACGCCGAGCATCGTGGCGATGCCGACCAGGCCGACGCCGATGGTGCCGGCGGTGGTCCAGGAGCTGCCGATCGACAGGGCCACGACGCCGCAGATCAGGGCGGTGGCGAGGTAGTACCAGCTCGGCGAGAGGACCTGGATCCCGTAGTAGACGAGGGTGGGGATCGTGCCCGAGAGGTTCCAGGTGCCGATCAGGGCGCCGACGGCGAGCAGGATGAAGATGGCGCTGGTGACCGAGGAGAGGGCGCCCTGCCCGGCCTTCTGGACGACGTCCCAGGAGTGCCCGTTCTTCATCCCGATCAGGGCGACGAGGGCGCAGCAGACCACGAGGGCGACCTGCACCGGCCCGTCGAGGGCGTCGAGGCCGAAGAGCGCCAGGGCGGCGGCGATCGACCCGGCGAGGGCGACGATCGGCACCACGGCGTCGACCATCGAAGGCGGCCGGGGCGCGGCGGCGCCCACCGGGGTCGGGCCGTCGGCCCGCTCCTCGTGCTCCTCCTCGGCCGGCATCCCTCACCTCGTCGTGCGCCGGGTGTGACGCCCCCGGTGTCCTAGCGCACCTCGGCCCGACCCGATCGGGGTCGACGGGGTGGTCCCCGGTTCCAACCGTTGCCCTGCTCTGGGTGTCTTTCGTAGCCCTCTCGGCCCTGTCGATGCCTCTGGGACGGGCGGCGCGGCTCGGGCGGCGGTCGCCCGGCGCCGGAGGGTCCCGCGGGCAGGCCTGGTGGGCCCGGTGGCGGCCCCCGAAAGATGGTCAGCGCGCCACCCATCCGGTGGCGCGTTGACCATCGTCCAGACGCGGCGACGGGAAGTTGGTCAGCGCGCCACCGCTGCGGTGGCGCGCTGACCAGGTACTGCCCGGGACCGGCCCCGCCGTCGGCGCCCCTCGTAGGATCGGGGCCGTGACGGACTTCGTCGTGATCACGGGGATGTCGGGGGCGGGGCGATCCACCGTCGCCGGGGTGCTGGAGGACCGGGGCTGGTTCGTCGTCGACAACATGCCGACCTCCCTGATCGGCAAGTTCGTCGAGCTGGCCTCCGCTCCGGGCTCGACCCACGACCAGGTCGCCCTGGCGATGGGCCCCGGTGCCATCTTCGAGGACCCGGAGGCGCTGCTGGCCCCGCTGCGGGTGGGCCCCGGCTCGGTGCGGGTGGTCTTCCTCGACGCGTCGACCGAGGCCCTGGTCCGTCGGTACGAGGCGACGAAGCGTCGGCACCCGATGGGCGGGGCGTCGCTCAGCGACTCGATCGAGCGGGAGCGCCGGCTGGCCGACCCGTTGCGCGACAGCGCCGACATCGTCATCGACACCTCCGACCTGTCGGTGCACGACGTCCGGGCGCGCATCGAGGAGATCATCGAGTCGAGCCTCCCGGGGGGCATGTCGGTCACCCTCCAGTCGTTCGGCTACAAGCACGGGCTGCCGCTCGACGCCGACCTGGTGTTCGACTGCCGGTTCCTGCCCAACCCCCACTGGGTCGACGGGCTGCGGGCGGGCACCGGCAAGGATCCCGACGTCCGGGCCTACGCCCTCGACCACCCGGCCGCCGACGCCTTCCTCGACCAGGTCGAGGCGCTGCTCACCCTGCTCGTCCCGGAGTACCAGGCCGAGGGCAAGGCGTACCTCACGATCGCCTTCGGGTGCACCGGCGGCCACCACCGGTCGGTCGCGGTGGCCGAGGAGATGGGCACCCGGCTCCACGCCCACGACATCGAGCTCGCCATCCGGCACCGGGACATCGCCCGATGACGACGTCGCGGCCCGACACGACAGCGCCGGCCACGACAGCGCCGGCCACGACAGCGCCGGCCACGACAGTGCCGGAGGCCCGGTCGGTCGCCGATGGGCCCGCCATCGCCTGCGTCGGTGGCGGTCACGGCCTGGCGGCCACCCTGACCGCGGCCCGGCGAGTGGCCGGCACCCTCACCGCGGTGGTCTCGGTGGCCGACGACGGCGGGTCGAGCGGCCGGCTCCGCGAGGACCTGGGGATCGTTCCTCCCGGCGACCTGCGCCGGTGCCTGACCGCCCTGGCTGCGGACGGCTCGGTGCTCGGCCGCGCCCTGGAGCACCGCTTCGGCGAGGGTGAGCTGAAGGAGCACGCCGTCGGCAACCTGCTGCTGGCGGGGCTGATCGACCAGGGAGCCCCGGTCGAGGTGGCGCTGGCCGAGGTGGCGGCGGCGGTGGGCGCCGTCGGCACCGTGCTCCCGGCGGCCACGGTCCCGGTCACGTTGTCGGGCCGGGGGAACCGGGCCGGCTACGTCGAGGGCCAGGTCCGCGTCCAGCAGACCCAGGGCGTCGACCGGGTCGAGATCCAGCCGGCCGACCCCCCGGTGCCGTCGGCCGTGCTCACCGCCCTGGCCGGGGCCGACCTGGTGACGCTGGGCCCGGGCTCGTTGTTCACCAGCGTGCTGGCCGCCGCCGTGGTCCCCGGGATCGCCCGGGCCCTGGCCGCCACCCCCGCCCGTCGGGTGCTGGTCCTGAACCTCGGCCCGCAGGCGGGCGAGACCGAGCACCTCGGCCCCGACGACCACGTCCACCTGGCCCGGGAGCACGGGGTCGCCTTCGACGTGGTCCTGGCCGACCCTCGCTTCGTGCCCGGTGACGTGGGCCCGGCCGAGCTGGTCGTCGCCGAGGTCGGGGCCGACCACGGCCCGGTCCACGCCCCCGATCGCCTGGCCCCCGTCCTGGCCACCCTGGCCCGACCCTGATCCGCCCTGACCCGGCGGCCCCGGCCCGCCCCTGACCTGGCCCGGCGGTCCCGGCCTGGCCCTGATCCGGCCCCGGTCCGGCGGCCCTGCCGCGGACCTGACCCGGAGGGCCCGGCCCGACCTGCGGGTCTCGCGACGCCCCGAGCCCAGAAGGACCTTCGGGCACGAGGTGTCGCGCGGGGCGTTCTGGGCCTGGGGCGGTCGCGTTCTCGCGACGTCTGGGGCCCCAGACGCTGGCCCCCGGTCGGCCCGGCCGGCCGATGAGGTCCAACGCCGCCCCGGGCGTCACTCCGGACCTCGCTCGGGCCGGCGCTCGGGCCCGGGGCGACGCCAGCGCCTCGGCTACGGTCCGAAGGGTCATCCGCCGGGCGCCGCGGAGTCGCGCGCCCACATCTCCCCGAAGGGGCCCGCACACCCATGAGCATCCGCGTCGGCATCAACGGTTTCGGTCGGATCGGCCGCAACTTCTTCCGGGCGGTGAAGGCCTCGGGCGCCGACATCGACTTCGTCGCCGCCAACGACCTCGGCTCGGTCGACACCATGGCCCACCTGCTGGCCAACGACACCGTGGGTGGTCGCTACCCGGGCACCGTCACGGTCG
>CAYQGF010000131.1:0-8975 GCA_964416885.1 uncultured Iamiaceae bacterium | reverse complement strand
CCAAGCCCAAGACCGAGAGCTCCGGCAAGCAGCCGGCCATGGCCACCTTCGAGGCCACCCGCCCCGCCGTCGGTGCCCAGGCCATCGGCATCGCCCGGGCCGCGTGGGAGTACTCCCGTGACTACGCCCTGGAGCGCAAGGCGTTCGGCAAGCCGATCATCCAGAACCAGGCGATCGCCTTCATGCTCGCCGACATGATCACCGAGATCGACGCCGCCCGGCTGCTCGTCCACCGGGCCGCCTGGCTCTCCCGCAACGGCACCTACGTCAACGCCGAGGGCAGCCAGTCCAAGCTCAAGGCCGGCCGCACCGCGGTCTGGGTCACCGAGCGGGCCATCCAGATCCTCGGCGGCTACGGCTACACCCGGGAGTACCCGGTGGAGCGCTGGCACCGCGACGCCAAGATCATGGACATCTTCGAGGGCACCGAGCAGATCCAGCAGCTCGTCATCGGCCGTGCCCTGTCCGGCCTCCGCATCGAGTAGGGCTCAGGGGCGGGCCAGCCTTCGGCGGGTCCGCCTTCGGCGGGCCAAGATCATGACGTCACGTGCGAGGGCACCGCGCGGATCCCAGCAGCTCGTCATCGGCCGTGCCCTGTCCGGCCTCCGCATCGAGTAGCCGTTAGGGGCGGGTCCGCCTTCGGCGGGCCAAGATCATGACGTCACGTGCGAGGGCACCGCGCGGATCCCAGCAGTTCGTCATCGGCCGTGCCCTGTCCGGCCTCCGCATCGAGCAGCCGTTGGGCGCCCCGCTGACCAGGATCCTCGACCGAGCCCCCGGCCCACGCCGGGGGCTCGGTCGCGTCCCGGGCCGCGGCTCACTGCAGCGCACCCGAGCGCAACGAGCCGCGGCACCTCACCGTCGCGTCGCGGAGAGGCCGGCGACGATGGGTGTGTGCCCGCCGCTTCGTCGAGGTTGTGAGGTCGGCTGGACGTCGACGAGCGGGGATCGTCCTGCGCCGAGCGCCTCGCCATTGCGGTGCCTGTTGTCGTGGTCGTGGTCGCTGGCGGGGAGCAGGGCAGCTCGGGGACGAGCCCACCGAGCACGACGAGCTCCGGGCGTGCGCCGTCGTGATGGGCGACCCTGGCCGGATCGCCCTATTGTTGACATGGCAGGTCGGGATTCAACAGCCGGGAGGCGCGAAGTGTCCGGAGGCGACGAGGGCGATCCCGGGTCGGTGGGCCGGGCCCGGCTGCGGACGGCGCTGACCGACCGGCTCGACGTCCGGCACCCGGTCCTGTTGGCGCCGATGGGCGACAGCGCAGGTGGTCGCTTGGCCGCGGCGGTCTCGGCGGCCGGCGGCCTCGGGCTGGTCGGCGGCGGCTACGCCGACGTCGACTGGCTCACCCGCGAGCTGGCCCTCGTCGGCGACGCTCGGGTCGGTGTCGGGTTCATCACCTTCGCGCTCGACCGACAGCCCGCCGCCCTGGAGGTCGCCCTGGCGGCGCAGCCGGTCGCCGTGCAGCTCTCCTTCGGGGACCCCCGGCCCTACGCCGCCGCGGTGCACGACGCCGGCGCCGCGCTGGTGTGCCAGGTCCAGCGGGACGAAGAGGTCGGCTGGGCGCTCGAGGCCGGCGTCGACGTGCTCGTCGCCCAGGGCCAGGACGCCGGGGGGCACGGCCGCCCCGACCGGGCGACCATGGGCCTGGTCCCCTCGGCCGTCGACCGGGCCGGTGACGTCCCCGTGGTCGCCGCCGGAGGGATCGCCGACGGCCGGGGCCTCGCCGCCGCGCTCGCCCTCGGCGCCGCCGGGGTCAGCATGGGCACCCGGTTCCTGGCCAGCGTCGAGGCCATCTCCACCGCTGGAGAGGCCGCCGCGCTCGTCGCCCATGGTGCCGAGGACACCGTCCGCACACCGGTCATCGACGTCGTCCGCGGCCCGGCTTGGCCCGACGGGCACGACGGTCGCGTCGTCCGCAACCAGCTCGTGGACCGCTGGCACGACGACCCCGCCGGCCTGGCGGCCCACGTCGAGGAGCTCCACGCCACCTATCAGGCGTCGGGCCCCGACGACTACACGGTCCGCGCCCTGTGGGCTGGCGAAGGGCTCGACCTCGTCACCGAGGTCCTCCCCGCCGCCGTCATCGTCGAGCGCACCGTCGCCGAGGCCGTCGAACACCTCCGCCGCGCCGCCCAGCGGATCGAGCCGGGGGGCGCCTGAAGGACGGGTGGCGCGTGACCCTCACGCCGACCCGTCGGGCGTCAGGGCCGGTACGGTCGGCGGGTGTGAGGAGCACGACGCGGCCGCGGGTCGACCACGGGTGCCCGGGGTGCGCGCCGCCGACGTTGTTGCGGGCGATGGCCGACGTCCGCACCGGGCTCGGCGGCGGGCCCGCGTCGGTCCGCCCGGCCCACACACGTCGGCGCGGCGCCGACCTGGTGGTCCGGGGCCGCATCGTCACCATGGACCCGGAACGGCCCGTCGTCGATGCCCTGGCCGTGCGCGGCGGTCGCATCGTCGCCCTCGGCACCCCCGAGGAGGTCGAGGGCCACGCCGCGCCCGGCACCGAGGTGCTCGAGCTCGGCGATGCGGTCTGCTACCCGGGGTTCGTCGAGCCCCACATGCACCTGTGGGCGACGGCGCTGTTCCACCGCTTCGTCGACTGCTCCCCGCTCACCCACGACACCCACGACGAGGTGTTCGCCGGTCTGGCCGAGGCGGGTGCCGTCGCCGGTCCGGGCGAGTGGGTGTGCGGGAAGCTCTGGGACCCGTCGCTGTTCCCCGACGCCCCGACCCTCGACCGCGACCTCCTCGACCGGCTGGTCCCCGACGGCCCGGCGCTGGTGGTCAACGCGTCGATGCACTTCGCCTACCTCAACTCCCGGGCGCTGGCGGCGATCGAGCTCCACGACGACAGCCCCGACCCGCCCGGCGGTGTGCTCGGCCGGCGCGACGGCCGGCTGACCGGCGTGCTGGGCGAGCTGCCGGCGATGTTCCCGGCGCTCCGGGCCGTGCCGCAGCTGGGCCACGACGCCCTGCTCGACGCCCTGGCCGATGTGGCCCACGTCGCTGCGGCAGCTGGGGTGACCAAGGTCCACGACGCCGGGTCGGGCACCTTGTTCGGGTCGGCCGAGCTCGACCTGTTGCGCGAGCTGGTCGATGCCGACCGCCTCCCGGTGCGGGTGTCGGTGGCCCTGCTCGACGCGGCCCGCGCCGCGGTCGACGGGCTCGGACCGGGCGACGGCGACGACATGGTGCGGGCCACGAGCTGGAAGCTGGTCACCGACGGGTCGAACCAGGGCCGCAGCGGCCACCTCCGCGAGCCGTACCTCGGCCGCGACGAGCGGGGCGAGGCCAACTACACGACCGACGACCTGGTCGCCCGGATGACCCGCGCCGCCGAGGAGGGCTGGCAGCTGATGGTCCACGCCAACGGCGACGCTGCCCTCGACCAGGTGCTCGACGCCTACGAGGCCCTCGGCCCCGACCCCGAGCGCCGCCACCGCATCGAGCACAGCTCGCTCGCCTCCGACGAGCACTTCGCCCGCATGGCCGCCCTCGGCGTGTCGCCGTCGTTCCTGATGAACCACGTCTACTACTGGGGCCGGGCGCTGCGCGACGACGTCCTCGGCCCGGAGCGGGCGGCGACGCTCGACGCCTGTGCCAGCGCCCTCCGCCACGGCTTGCGGATCAGCCTCCACAGCGATTTCAACGTCAGCCCCATCGCCCCGCTGCGCTCGGTCCAGACCGCGGTGACCCGGGTGATGCGGGACGGGGGAGAGGTCCTCAACCCCGACGAGCGGATCTCGGTGGAGCAGGCGCTGCGGGCCGTCACCATCGACGCGGCCTGGCAAACGCACACCGACCACGAGGTCGGCTCGCTGGAGGTCGGCAAGCACGCCGACCTGGTGCTGCTGTCGGCCGACCCGCACCAGGTCGCCCCCGACGAGATCGCCGCCATCGAGGTGCTCGGCACCCGCCTCGCGGGCCACCCCGTCACCCCCGGCTGAGGCTCCCCGCTACCGCGGACGGGCCGGCTTCGCCCCGGTCGGCGTCAGCTCGACGGTGTCGCCGTGGGCCGGCACGGCGGTGGGCCAGCCCAGGTCGTCGTGGAGGCTGCGACGGAACGCGTCGGCCGCGCTCGGCTCGCCGTGGACGATGTGCACCGAACGGGGTGGGGCCGGCGTGGTGGCCAGCCAGGCGGTGAGCTCGTCGACGTCGGCGTGGGCCGAGAGGCTGTCGATCGTCGCGACCTGGGCCCGCACGGGGACGTACTCGCCGAAGACCTTGATGCGGGACGCCCCGGCCAGCAGAGCCTCGCCGCGGGTCCCGGCGGCCTGGTAGCCGGTGAACAGCACGGTGCTGCGGCGGTCGGGTGCGACCCGCTCCAGGTGGTGCAGCACGCGGCCGCCGCTGGCCATGCCGCTGGCCGACAGGACGATCATCGGCTCGGACCGGGCGGTCAGGGCCTTCGACTCCTCGACAGTGCGGACGAACTCGACGCCCTCGCCCATGGCCCGGCACTCCTCGGCCGAGAGCCGGTGCTGGTCGCGGTGGGCGAAGAACATCTCGGTGGCGTCGATCGCCATGGGGCTGTTCAGGAAGGTGGGCACCGCCGGGATCGCCCCCGCGGCCCGGAGCCGGGTGAGCAGGTGCAGGACCGTCTGGGCCCGGCCCACCGCGAACACCGGGACCAGCAGGATGCCGCCGCGGTCGAGGGTGCGGGTGGCGACCTCGGCGAGGGCCTGGGCCGGGTCCTCCCGGGCGTGGCGGCGGTTGCCGTAGGTCGACTCGGTCACCACGTGGTCGGCGGCCGGTGGCGGGGCCGGGGCGTGCATCACCGGGTCGACGGGCCGGCCCACGTCGCCGGTGAACAGGACCGAGGTGACGGCGTCGGCCACCCGGACGCACGCGGCGCCGAGGATGTGCCCGACGGGGCTGAAGGTCACCTCCAGGTCGGGGAGCGGGGCGAACGGCGTCCCGAAGGGCCGGGTCGAGACCTGGTCGAGCGCGGCCCGGGCGTCCTCGGTGGTGTAGAGGGGGAGGGCGGGGTGGTGACGGCTCGACCGCCGCCGGTTCGCGTGGCGGGCGTCCTCCTCCTGGAGGTGGGCGGCGTCGAGCAGCATGATGCGGCACAGCTCGGCGGTGGCGGGCGTGCACCAGATCCGACCCCGGAACCCGTCGCGGACCAGGGCCGGGAGGTAGCCGGAGTGGTCGATGTGGGCGTGGGTCAGCACCACGGCGTCGATCGAGGCCGGGTCGACGGGGAACCGGTCCCAGTTGCGGGCCCGGATCGGCTTGACGCCCTGGAACAGGCCGCAGTCGACGAGCAGCCGGCCCCCGGCCGCGTCCACGACGAACCGCGACCCGGTCACCGTCCCCGCCGCACCCCAGAAGCTGACGCGCATCGCCTCGGTCCTCTCGGCCGACCCGACCCGCGGGTGCGGGCCTGCGGACACCATGCTCGGCCGCTCCGGGCGAGCCCGCATCCCAGGGGGGACGGCCGGCGTCCGACGCTATGGTCATCGGCCATGACGGCAACGGCTGCGTGCTCACACCGGGGGTTCATCGTCCCCGCGTTCGAGCGCCGAGTCGACTGGCGCTCGCTCCTCCTCGGCGCACCGCCCGGTACCTGACCCCAGGGGGCGCGCCGGCGCGCCCCCTCGTCGCCCCATCCGTCGCGACGTCCCCGTCGGCGCGCCCCGGCTCGGTCCGAGGGCGCCGCTGTCCCCGACGCCCGGGCGCGTCCGACCCGTCACCGAGGAGCACCGTTGTCCATCCATCCCCATCCCCCCGACGCGACCGACGGGCCGGTCGTCACGCTCGTGCTGCCCACCCGGCCGGCCGCCCGGCTGCGGGGCGGCGACCGCCGTCGGCTGGCCCACCGGATCGCCGGGGCCGAGCGCCGGCTGGCCCGGGTCGCCGAGCCGTCGCCGGCCCGCGCCCGCACGGTGCGCCGGCTCTGGGCGCTGGCCGAGCGCGCCGCGGCGTCGCCCGCCCGCGACGGGCTGGCCCTGGTGGCGAGCAGCTCCACCGGCCGCCACCTGCCCCTGCACCACCCGGTGACCACCAGGACGATCGTCGGGCCACTGCTCACCGACGAGGAGCTGGCGGCGGCCACGTGGGCGTTCGGCCGGGTGGCGGTGCTGCGGCCGACGGTCCGGGGCGCCCGCTTGGTCGCCTGTGCCGGCAACGCCGTGTGGGAGCCCCGGCCGCCCTGGGACCCGTTGGTGCCGACCGCTCGTCGCGGCGTCCTCCAGCAGTCCCTCGACCTGGCCGAGACGGCCCTGCCGGCCCGGACCCCGCTCGTCGTCGCCGGTGACGACCGGCTGGTCGCCGCCGTGCGCGGCCTGCTCGACCGGGACGGCATCACCGTCGCCGCCACGCTGGCCGGCGACCACTCGGCCACGGCGCCGGCCCCGCTCGCCGCCCTCGCCCAACGGGCGCTGCGCCGCTCCCTCACCGACCCCCAGCGCGACGCCATGGCCCGCCTGGCCCTCGCCTGCGACCGCGGCGTCGCGGTGCGGGGGACCGCCGCGGTGCACGCCAGCCCGGTCGGGCCCGGCGACCTCCTCATCGTCGAGGAGGCGGTCCTCCGCGGCGCCGGCAGCTCGGACGACGCCCGGGTGCACGTCGCCGCCGGGACGGTCGCCGTGCTCCCCGACGGCTTCCTGGCCGGCCACGGCCGGATGGCCCTCGTCCTCGGCCACGCCCGTCCCCCGGTCGCCGCTGGTCCGGCCGCCCTCGCCGGGGCCGCGCCCCGATGACCGCGCTCGTGACCGCCCTCGCCCTCGTCGCCGTCGTGGTCGCCGTCGGCCTCGCCGTCGGGACGGGGTGGGCACGGCGCCGCGCCCGGAGGGAGGCGGTCCGGGACGACGACCTGCTCGTCAGCCTCGATGCCCTCGGTGCGGTGACCGCCGAGACCCGCCGGGGCACCTCCTTCGACCCCCATCGCCCGATCGACCACGGAGCACCATGACCACCACGACCGACGACGCCCGGGCCCGCCTGGAGGCCGCCATCGCCGCCAACGAGGCCCAGCTGGAAGCGATCGAGCCCACCGGCGACGAGGCCGACACCCACCGGCGCGCCCGGCTGGCCCTCGACGCCGCCCTCGACCGGCTCGACCGGGGCGAGTACGGGACCTGCCGCCGCTGCGGCGAGCCGATCCCCGCCGCCCGCCTGGAGCTGGTGCCCGAGGCCGACCTCTGCGTCGCCTGCGCCCAGGCCCCGCACGGCCTCCTCGGCTGACCCTGCCGGGCTGGTCGGCCCCGACCCCGGGTGCCCTACTGTCCGACCCCATGAGCCTCCCGGACCGGTGGTGGGCGCGACCGGAGCTGGTGGCGCTCGGTCGGCTGCCGATGACGAGCTTCCTCCGTGACCGGGGGACCGACGACGTGCTGTCGCTCGACGGGCCATGGGCGTTCACCCTCCTCGACCGGCCGGGGGGTGAGGTCCGGGCCGAGGCGACCGTCGAGGTCCCGGGGTGCTGGACCATGCAGGGCGTCGGCGACCAGCCGCAGTACACCAACGTCCAGATGCCCTTCCCTGGGCCGCCCCCGTCGGTGCCCGAGGCCAACCCGACCGGTGTGTACCACCGGCGCATCGACGTGCCCGCGGCGTGGGCCGACCGGCGGGTCGTGCTCCACGTCGGCGGGGCCGAGACGGTGCTGCACGTCGAGCTCGACGGCCAGTCGGTCGGGATGGGCACCGACTCCCGTCTGCCCCAGGAGTTCGACCTCAGCGACCGGGTCACCCCCGGGGGCCGCCACGACCTCACCCTCACCGTCGTGCGGTGGGGCGCCGCGACCTACCTGGAGGACCAGGACCACTGGCACCACGCCGGGCTCCACCGCTCGGTGTTCCTCTATGCCACGCGGCGCGACCACATCGCCGACGTCCACCCGGTCGCCGACTGGGACCCGGACCGCGGCGAGGGCCGGCTGGCGGTCGAGGTGCTCGTCGGGACGGCGCGGCCGACGGGCACCCGGGCCCGGGTCGTGCTCGACGGCGAGGTGGTGGGGGAGCAGCCCGTCGTCGGCGACACCGGTGAGACGGTCCACGACGCCTACCTGTTCGGCCGTCGGGGCGCGCTGGTCGAGGCCGACGTCGGCCCGGTCGACCCCTGGTCGGCCGAGCATCCCCGCCTCCACGACCTGCGGGTCGAGCTGGTCGCCGACGACGACACGTTGCTCGACGCCACCGCCCAGCGCATTGGCTTCCGCCGGGTCGAGGTCCGGGGCCACGACCTGCTCGTCAACGGGCGGGCCGTGCTCATCAAGGGGGTCAACCGCCACGACCACGACCCCCGGCGGGGCAAGGCCGTCACCCGGGAGTCGATCCGGCGTGACGTCGAGCTGATGAAGGCCCACAACCTCAACGCCGTCCGCACCGCGCACTACCCCAACGACCCGTACCTCTACGAGGTGTGCGACGAGCTGGGGATGTACGTCGTCGACGAGGCCAACATCGAGTCCCACGCCTACATGCGGTGGCTGACCAAGCAGCCGGAGTGGGGGCCGGCGATCCTCGAGCGGGTCGCCCGCATGGCCCGGCGCGACAAGGGCCACCCGTCGATCATCATGTGGTCGCTGGGCAACGAGAGCGGCTGGGCGCCGGTGCTCGACGCCGCCGCGGCCTGGCTCCGGGCCTACGACCCGACCCGGCCGGTCCACTACGAGAACGGCTACCTCGACGACGCCTTCACCCACCGCCGCACCGCCCCGCAGGCGTGGCGGGTGCCCCGCCGGGAGACCGACGTCATCGCGCCGATGTACCCGGAGATCGAGACGATCGAGGAGTGGGCCGCTGCCGGTCCGCCCGACCGCCCGTTCATCATGTGCGAGTACGCCCACGCCATGAACAACTCCCCCGGCGACCTCGACCGCTACTGGGACCTCATCCGGTCGACCCCGGGCATGCAGGGCGGGTTCATCTGGGACTGGGCCGACCAGGCGCTGGTGCAGGAGGTCGATGGCCGCGAGCGGCTGGCCTACGGCGGCGACTTCGGCGACACCCCCCACGACGGGGTGTT
>CAYQGF010000130.1:0-8989 GCA_964416885.1 uncultured Iamiaceae bacterium | reverse complement strand
CAACGTGACCAGGGTCGTCGACGAGGACGACGAGGCCTGGGAGCGCACCTACGACGTCGCCGGCCGTGTTGTCGCCTCGGTCGACCCGCTGGGCCGGGAGACGACGTATGCCTATGGGCCCACCGGGTCGTTGGAGGAGGTCGTCGACGGCAACGACCAGCCGACGACCTACACCTACGACTCGCTCGGCCGGCTCATCGCCACCACCGATGCCCGGGGGGGTGTGACGGCGCGGACCTACACGCCCGCGGGGCGGCTGGAGTCCGAGACCGACGCCACCGGCCGGACGACCTCCTACGAGTACGACGGTGCGGGACGACTGGTTGCGACCACCTACCCGTCGGGCGCCGAGGCGACCTACGGCTACGACGCCGAGGGCCGCCTCGTCACCGAGACCTCGCCCGAGGGTCGGCTCCGATCGACCGCCTACGACTCCGCCGGCCGGGCCCTCACCGTCGACGACCCGGCGACCGGGCTGACCACCTCCACCTACAGCCCCCGCGGGGAGCTCCTGACCCGGACCGACGCGACCGGTGGGATGGTCGAGTGGACCTACGACGAGGTGGGCCGGGTCGCCTCCGTGACGGACCCGCTGGGGGAGGTCACCACCTACGGCTACGACTCCCGCGGCAACCGGGCCCTACGGGTCGATGCCCTGGCCGGTGTGAGGGAGTGGCACTACGACCTGGCCGACCGGGTGGTCGAGGAGGTCGACCCGTTGGAGCGGTCGACGACGTACGTCTACGACGGCCTGGGCCGGTTGGGGGTGCGGACCGACGGGGCGGGGCGCACCGAGGCGTACGGGTACGACGCCGCGGGGCAGGTCACGTCGCTCAGCTATGCGTCGGGCACGCCGACGACGTTCACCTACGACGGTGAGGGGAGGCGCACCAAGATCGTCGACGGGTCGGGGACCACGTCGTTCGCCTACAACGCGACGGGCCTGCTGACGGGTGTGAACGCCCCTGGGGACCGCGACGTGACCTTCGCGTGGGACCCGGCGGGGCGCCGGACGGTCATCCGGTACCCGGACGCGGAGCGGTACCGGAACCGCTACGACCTCGACGGCCGACTGGCGGAGGTGGAGCACGAGACGGCGCCGAACACCTGGGTCGACGTGGCGGTGAACGCCTATGACGACGATGGCCTGCTGGTGGGGCAGGACCAGGGCGTCGAGGGCGAGCGCATCTGGTCCTACGACGCCGTGACGGGCCTGTTGGAGGACTACAGCGAGGTCCGGGGGACCACGACGACCACGACCCTCGCCTACGACGCTGCGGGCCGCATCGCCAGCGAGGCGACTGGCGGGGTGTCGGTGGCCTACGGCTACGACGATGCCGGCCAGCTGGTCGCAGTGGACCGCAACGTCGGCGACGACGAGACCTACGCCTACGACGCGCTGGGCCGACGCAGCACCTCGACGGTCGGGGCGGTGACGACCACCTACGAGTGGGACGCCGGGTCCCAGCTGAACCGCCGCACCGTCGGTGGGGTGGCCCACACCTACCAGTACGACGACTCCGGACGTCGGACCCGCGAGGCCTGGGACAGCGGCACTCACGTCCGGCAGTGGTACTGGGGTGCTCGGGGCCAGATGACCGGTCAACGGGCGACCGACGCGGGCACGGTCACCCACATCGGCCGTACGACCCGCGGCGATGGCACCCTCGTCGGGCTGTCCACCACTGTCGATGGCACCCCGACCGACACGACCAGCATCGTCTGGGACCCCACCTCTCCCGGTGTGGCCCAGCCGGTCTGGACCGGTGACCCCGGCACGACCAACGCCACCCGTGCCGTCTACGGCCCCGACCTCATCCGCGTCGACTGCGCTGGCGGCACCGGCTGTACCGGCCCCGTCCACCACGACCACCACGGCTCGGCCCTGCAGGCCGTCGCCACCACAGCCCGGACTCAGGCCACGGCCTATGACGCCTACGGCGACGGCGGCCCCTTCGCCATCGGCGCCACCTACGGCTACCGAGGCGAGCTCGCCACGGGCGACACCGTCCATCTCCGTGCCCGCGACTACGACCCCGCCACCGGGACCTTCCTCGAGCCCGACCCCCTCGACGGTGTCGATGGCACCACCACGGTCGGCAACCCGTACCACTACGTCGACAACGACCCGCTCAACGCGGTGGACCCGACCGGGCTCCGACCCGATGAGGGTGGCTGTGGCGGTGGCTTGTTGGGGTTCGTGTGTGAGCACCAGGACGAGGTCGTCATCTGGACGGCTTCGTTCGCGGCGGGTGCGATCTGTGCTGCGGCTGCTGCTCCGGCGGGACCGTTCGCGGCTGGTGCGGCGGGGAGCGTGTGTGGCGGCGCCGTGTACCGGGGCTTGTCGGCCTACAGCGAGGGTGAGGACCCGTGGGCTGCGGCCCTGAACCCCGGGGCGATCGTCGTCGATGCCGCTCTGGGGGGAGTGCTCGGTGTCGCCGGCAGTTACGTCGATGACATCTTGCGCCCTGGTGCCGGGGTGGTGGACGACGTGGTCCGGCCCGGTGCCAGCGCTGGAGTGGACGACGTCGTCCGACCCGCCACCCCAAGAACGCCTGCTGGCAGCGTCAACAGGGTCGGGGGCTCCCATAACTGCACTTCTTGTGCGATCGCCGGCGATTCGACGCTTGCTGGTAGGCCGGCGTCGGCAGTTGACCTCTATCCGGGCCGTCCGATCCCAGCCGGCAATGCGGCAATCGCCGACTACGCGGGCCGCCCTTGGCGGAACGTGAGTGGCCGCTCGGCCATAGAGCGCGAATTGCTTGAAGCCAGAGACGGCGCCAGAGGCATCGTCTACGACACTGACGGCGTCGACGCTCACGTCTGGAACGCTGTGGTCCAGAACGGGAGGGTCAACTTCATCGACTTCCAAGGGATTGGGCCGAACGGCCCGGCCGCCTTTGACGCGTGGAACCGCTTCGCCTTCGTGAGGACTAACTGACATGTTGCTTCAGGACGCATTCAATAGGGCACAAGAATTTCTCGATGAGACCATCCGCCCTGAACACGCCGACGAGATCGTGATTGGTCGTATCACAGAGACCGACGAAGGCTGGGAGTTCGGCTACAACACTCGAAGGTTTCTCGAGGATGACGACATCACAGCGTCCCTCGCAGGCAACGGCCCGATCATCGTTCCAAGGTCCGGTCAGGATCCGTATGTAGGTTCCTTGTTCCGGGGCAGCGACCGATGATCGAACGGCCGTGGACCCCGGTGTTGGGTTCGAGGTCTGCTGTACGCGGGAACTCTCACCCGTCGAGGCCAGGCTGAGTTGACCGCGACGCTATGAGAAGTCGGCAATGAGTGGAACTCGACTACTTCGACTTGCACTGCTCGTGCTGGCGTTCGCCGCCACATCGTGGTTGTCGGAGACGTCAGCGCATACCGACGTCGAGATCGGGGTTCGGAGCGAAGGACAATTGGCGTTGGCCGAGGGACTTGACAGGCTTGAGAGCGTCGAATCGGCCCTTGGTTTTGGACCCGTCTCCGCCGCGGATGTGGCTCTGTCCGATGTGTTGGGCCAGCCAGTGCACGTGTACGACTCACCCGTCGTCGCACGCGCTGAAGCGCAGGCGACCCTGCATGATGAGGGCGCGCCATCCCAGACTTCAGGCTCCGCGAACGGCGCCGCTTCACTGCCCACCCCGACGGGTGATGGAGCTACGACACTTGTGTCGCTCACACTCACCCCAAGTAGTTCACGTGGGCCCAGCAATCTCGGCGGAGTGATCGAGGAGAACAGTTCAAACGCTGCGGGTGTGCGGATCTTTACGTCGACCGGACCGATCACCCAGAACGACTTTGCCGGGATCGTCCAGTCGGATCCGATGCGAGAAGACGACGTACACATCCTTACGGGTGCTCATGGGTTTGCGAATGGAAGGGTCGTCGCCGACGCCACGCTTCTTTCCGATGACATCGCAGCGTTCGGGCGACTGCCTGGCGTCTACATCCACGACCTGCCGTCGATGTCACCGGCCGAGGTGCGCGCCATCCTTGACGGGTCCGGGACGATCATTGGCGGCTTCTGCGACAGCGGGTCATGCCTTGCTCCCTATCGGAGAGGTGGTTGAAGCGATGCCCGATCTGCCGGAACCGCAGGAGAAGGAGTTCGTCGGGTTGATCTGGCTCGATGAACGACCTGGAATCCGAATTAGCGTGTGGGCGCACAATGCCGAAGAGGCCGTTCGCAAGGTCGAGGCTGAGTACGGCGCGGGTCACCACTTCTCAATCCGCAACCTGGACGACGCGAAGAAGCCGCGATGAGGTCGACGGTTCAGGCTGTCATCGGGCTCGTCCTTCAAGTCGTCGGCGCCGTCTCGGTGCTCGCTGCCACCTTCGCCGGCGGTGCGGCTTCATCCGTTCCCCCGCCCATGGGTGATGAACTGACTCGGTACGCGGCCGACGTGTCTGCGGCCCTGGGTGGTGTCTCGGCAGAGCCCGTGCCCCAAGGTGATGGTGCAGCGGCGAGCGACGGCGTCGTCCTCTCAGGCTTATGGTCGGGAGTGGGTCATCGGACGCTTGGATGCTGGCCTATGTGCTGAAATCGCCCTCGAACCTGAGTATCCATGCCGCGTCCTGGGTCGACATTCACCGGTCGAGCTACGACCGGGTCTTCGAGCGCTTGGTGGAAGGCCAGGTGACCTGCCTGCCGCTCGGCAACGGTTGTCTTGACTTCATGGGCTTGACACTATGAAAGCGGTGCTGCGCTCGGTCACGAGCTATGGCGTGGAGGATCTCACTTCCTGGGTTCCATGGCTGGACTTCCTACCGGGCGGTGGGCGATGAGGCGTGTCGGCTTCTTCCGTGAGCTTCCTCACGGTGACCCCGCTGGTTCGATTCTTCGTGACGTTGTTGGCGCCACCGCCCCTGAACTCGCTGTCCGTCTTGTTGAGTACCTCGAGGGAGGGCGGCTGCTCGCCGCCGTTCCAGCACTTGGAGAGGACGTGCTCGACCCAACGCGACGCGACGTCTCACCGCCCCATCTCCTCACGGACGGTCGATGGGTTTGGCCAGCGGACCTCGCCTACTACGTGGAGCGCTACCGCGTGGGAGTGCCCGATGAGTTCCTTGCCGACATCGAGATGGCAGGCTGGACGATCGAGGTCAGCGATGAGCAGATCGAGGCATTTCCGAGGCGCTTGTCGAGGACGAGTCATGAGGGTGGGGTATGACTCCGCGTGGCTTGATGGCTTCGAGCTCGCCGGGTGAACTCTTGGCGCTCGACCACCAGGTGAAGTTTCTCGCCTAGAAGTGGTCGATGGCCCTCCAGAGAGCGAACTGACCTTGGCGTGGGGGCCACCATGCGGGAGATCGGGCATGACTCTGTGAATCGCCGGTTCGGGCTTCAGCTATGACCGGTCGTGGCCAACTCATCAGCCGCCGGCTCATCCTCGCCGCTTCGTTCGAGCGCCCGATGAGTTCCTTGCCGACATCGAGGCGGCAGGTTGGACGATCGAGGTCGGCGATCAACAGATCGAGGCGATGTCCGAGCCGTTCGTCGAGGACGACCCACGAGGGTTGGGGCATCACGGCGTGGTGGACGTGGCTGCTCGTGTGGGGGAGCACGGGGGCACGCCACGGCCGAAGACCATCCCGAGGCTGACGACGACGAGCCAGATCGGCATGGTGAAGCCGATGAAGCCGGGCAGCGAGGTGAGCAGGGCCAGCACGACCGGCGGGAGGAGCAGCAGGACGCTGACCACGCCCATCCAGCGGGGGAGCAGGCGGGCCGGGCGGAGGGCGAGGACGGCGACGGCGACGGCCGCCACACCGGTCGTCCACCAGCCGAGCAGCGACCCGAAGTCGAGCATGACGTGGTACACGTACAGGCCCTGGTCGTTGACCCCGGTGTCGGCCTCGACGCCGCCCTCCAGGTAGAGGCCCAGGGCGCCGGTGAGGCCGTAGAAGGCGGTGTTGACCGTCGCCGTGGCGATGAGCCCCTGGCCGACGGTGCGGGCGGCCAGGTCCCGGGGCGCCCGCTCCTCGGCCCAGCGCCGCCACCCGGCCCCGGCCACCAGCAGGCAGCCGACCGAGACCAGGCCCAGGAGGAAGGCCACCCGGTACGGACCGGCGCTCAGCTTCTGCACCACCTCCGGGCCGGCGGAGTAGTCCTCCTCGTCCAGCACCGGGAGGCTGAGCATCACCGCGGCGAAGGCGGTGGCGGCGCCGGCCACGCCGAACAGGGGCCACCGGGCACGGCCGGTGGCCTCGGGGGTGGGGTGGGTGGTGGTCATGGCGTCCTCCGTCAGTCGGGGTGCGGTCGACGTCGAGCATCCGCCCACCCCCATGGACGCCACATGTGAGCCGCGTGGGGCCGTCCCGCCTCGCCGGCGTCGGCCCTGGTCAGCGACCCGTTCGTGGCCCGCTCCCGGCCTGTTCCTGGTCCGGTCCGAGGCCCGGGCGCCGCGTCCTGCGAGGATCGGGGGATGGCCTCGGTCCCTGCCGCGGGGTACGCCCTCGTGCCCACCGCGATCGGCACGTGCGCGGTCGCCTGGCGGGGCGACCTGGTGACGGCGGTGGCCCTCCCGGCCTCGACGGTCGAGGCGACCGAGCGTCAGGTGTGGCGGACGGCCGGGCCCTCGGTCGGCCGGACGCCGAGCGACCCGCCGCCGGCCCTGCGCGACGTCCTCGACCGGGTGGTGCGCCTGCTGGACGGCGAGCCCGAGGACCTGTCCGACGTCGAGGTGGTGGTCGACCACGCCTCCGACTTCGCCCGTCGGGTGCACGACGTCGTGCGGGCCATCCCGCCCGGGCAGACCCTCACCTACGGCCAGGTCGCGGAACGGGCCGGTGAGCCCGGCGGCGCCCAGGCGGTCGGTCGGGCCATGGGGGCCAACCCGGTGCCGATCATCGTGCCGTGCCACCGGGTCGTCGGTGCCGGTGGCGCACCGGTCGGGTTCTCGGCCCCCGGTGGCGTGGCGACCAAGCAGCGCATCCTCCGCATCGAGGGCGCCGCCGCCGGCGGCCCGCCCACCCTCTTCGACCCCGCCCCCGGCGAGCCCACCACCGACGCCCCTTGACGGCACGAGCGTACGGAAAGTGCCAGGCACCTTCCGTACGCGGCGAAGCCGATCGTCGCCGAGGCCGAGGCGTCAGCCGTGTTGCCAGGCCCGCTGCTTGAGGGTGCGGGTGCCGTCGAGGGCCACGGCATCGAGACGGGCGAGCTCGTCGGCCGTGAGGGACCACCCGAGGGCGCCGGCGTTCTGGGCGGCCTGGTCGGCGTTCTTGGCCCCCGGGATCGGGACCGCCCCCTTCTCGACCAGCCAGCGGAGCGCGACCTGGGCCGGGGTGCGGTCGTGGGCCTCGCCGACCTCCCGGAGCACCGCGACCACGGCGTCGACCGTCTCCATCGGGTGGGTCGAGAAGGTGCGGCTGCCGGGCGGCGGGTTGGCGGCCGAGTACTTGCCGGTCAGCCGGCCCTGCCCGATCGGGGAGTAGGCCAGGATGCGGACCCCGAGCCGGTCGCAGGTCGCCAGCAGGCCGCCGGTCTCGGGGCGGCGGCGCAGCAGCGAGTACTCGACCTGGTTGGAGGCCAGCGGCACGCCGTGGCGGGCCAGGGCGGCGTGGACCTGCTCGACGGAGCGGGCCGAGTAGTTCGACACCCCCACGGCGCGGGTGAGCCCGGCGTCGACGACCGCCGCCAGCGCCTCGGCCAACGCCCCCTTCGACCGCAGGCTGACCGGGCCGTGGATCTGGTACAGGTCCACCTGCTCGACCCCGAGCCGCTCGATCGATGCCTCCAGGGCGGTGCGAAGGGCGCCCTTGACGTCGAGCTTGTGGGGGAGGGGCATCCACTTGGTCGCCAGCACGACCCGCTCCCGGTCGCCCGGTGAGGCCGCCAGCAGCCGGCCGATGATCCGCTCGCTCTCACCGTTGCCGTAGACCTCGGCGGTGTCGATCAGGGCGACCCCGGCGTCGAGGGTGGCGGCCCAGGCCTCGGCGATGCGGTCCTCGGTGAGGTCGGCGTCGTAGCCGCCCATGCCCCACACGGCCTTGTCGCCCCAGGCCCAGGTCCCCAGCCCGACCGGGGCGATGGCGCGGTCGATCCCGGCGAGCGTGGTGCGGTCCTCGACAGCCATCCCGGGAGAGTAGGGCCGTCGTGGGCCACACCCCCGGGACCGGGTGACAGGAGGTCCCGGTCCCGGGGGTGGGACGACCAGAGTTTGCCCCGAACCGGTGGTGCCCCGGCACTCGATCGCGACGCCTCGCACCCCCGGCCGAGGGCGCACCGGCTCACGGTCCGGTGAGGCGGCGGTGCTCCTGGGTGTCGGCGGCGACGTCGGCCTGGTGGAACAGCAGGGGCCGGACCGCCTTGGCCGCGTAGGCCTCGGTGCCGTCGACGTGGTGCGGGGAGCGCCGGTCGGCGGACTGGCCGTAGGCCAGCAGCCCGAGCCCGACCGGGCCGTCGGGGCGCATCTCCACCGAGAACAGCAAGCTGGTCCCGTACCGGCACGGGTAGCCGCCGACGGCGAGGCCCGAGCTCTGCGCCCGCGACGCGATCGGGCGCGGGGCGGCGGCGCGGGGCTCCACGCCCGTGTCGGGCAGCGTGCTGATGGGGCCGAGGATGTTGAGCACCCCCTCCCGGTCGTTGCCGCCGTGGGCCGGGACCCGGCGGTCACCCCGGGCCGCCCACTGGACCTCGCCGAGCGGGGCGTCGATCGCCACGTCCGCCTCCTCCAGGGTCAGCAGGGCGCCGACCAGGGCCAGCACCACCGGGTCGGCCCCGTCCTCGGGCGGGCCGGCCAGGTCGCGGGGCGTCTCGACCGGGTCGTCGGGGTCGAAGGGCACCGCCCACAGCGGGCCGGCGTCGCGCATGTCCTCGAGCGAGAAGCTCGACAGCACCTCCCGCCACAGGGCGCTGCCGACCGACGTGAGCTCGTCGCAGCGGTCCCACCGTTCGAGCACGTCGGCCGCCGGGCGGAGGTCGATGGTGCGGTCGCCGAGCGTGACCGACCCGACGGCCCGGGCCCGCTGGACCACCGCGCC
>CAYQGF010000129.1:0-8990 GCA_964416885.1 uncultured Iamiaceae bacterium | reverse complement strand
GGCCGCCCTGTTCGGGCGGCCGGTCATCGCGGCCGACGTCGGCGGCCTCGGCCACGCTGGAGGACCAGATGTGCCGGTAGGGGAGCACCACGGTGTCGGAGGCGACGATCCACCGGTCGAACATCTCGTCGCTGACGAAGCCGACGTGGACGTGCACGCCCGGTTCCCGGGCCTCGATGGCCCGCAGCTCGACCAGGTGGTCGCGCGCCTGCTGGTCGGTGACCCGGACCGAGCCGACGATGTCGAGGCGGGCGCCGGTCGCCCCCAGGCCGGCGAAGGCCCGCGCTGCCCGGTCGAAGCCCTTGTGGGGCTGGATGAAGCCGATGCACAGGAAGACGTGGTCGTCCGGCGGCAGGCCGAGCGTCGAACGGGCCTGGGCCCGGGTCGCGGTGGTGCGGGGGGCGAAGTCGATGCCGTGGTCGACCAGGGCGACCCGGTCGGCCGGGACGCCGAAGTCGGCGACCAGCTTGGCCCGCTGCTCGGTGGAGTGCACCGTGATGCGGTCGGCCCCGGCCAGCATCCACTTGGTGGCCCAGGCGGTGCGGGGCTCGTGGGCCCAACTGTGGTCGATCTCGTGGAGCCGCAGCTCGACGTGGGGGAGGGCCCGGAACGCGGCGCCGTAGGCGAGGGCGGTGTCGAGCCGGCTGGTGCCGGTGGGGGGGAGCCGGTACACGACGTCGGGGTGGAAGTGGAGGATCACCCGGTCGAAGGTGCGGCCCAGGCGGGTCAGCAGGCGGGCCCCGCCCTGGCCCCGCAGGTCGCCGTGGTGGTGGGCGGCGGACGGCTTGGGGGAGAGGACCTCGACGTGGTGACCGTCGCGCCGCAGCCGTCGCACCTGCTGGAGGGCGTAGGCACCGATGCCGTCCCGCCAGGGGGCGTACGGCGTCACGACCAGGATCCGCTCGCTCATCCGAACCACTCGTCCAGGGTCTGCTCCATCCGGTCGAGCGTGGTCGGCCAGGTGTAGTTGTCGAGCACGTAGTCGCGGCCGGGAGCGGCGAGGGCGGCGGCCTGGTCGGGGGCCTCGGCCACGAAGCGGAGGGCCTGCTCCATCTCGGCCGGGTCGGCGTAGGTGAGCCCGGCGCCCGAGCGTTCGACGTGCCAGCGCACCACGTCGCTGGCCCCGTTGGCGATCACCGGGGTGCCCGCCAGCCAGGCCGACATCACGGTGCGGGAGAAGCTCTCCAACGCCGACGGCTGGACGTACGCCGTCGCCGCCGCGAAGGCGTCGTCGGCGGTGCGGTCGTCGACGAAGCCGAGGTCGAGGACCCGGTCGGCGACGTCCGCGGGCGGGTCGACGGGGCCGACGCCGAAGGTGACCAGCTTGAGGTCGAGGTCCTCCTTGCGGACCGCGTCGGCGAACCCGTGCAGCAGGCCCTCCCAGCCCTTGGCCCCCTCCCGCCGGCCGCCGTAGAGGACGAAGGCGTCGTCACCGAGGCCGTAGCGCTGCCGGAAGCCCTGGGGGTCGTAGCCGGCGGGGACCGGGACACCCTCGCCGACGACCCGGGTCTGGGCCGGGGGCGTGCTGACCCGTCGGTAGAGGTCGAGCTCGGGGTCCGTCTGGAGCCACACCCCGGCCGACCCGGTGAGCATCGGCTCGAACATCTCCATCCGGGCGTAGGGCTCGTCGTGGAGGCACGGCCGTAGGAGAGTGCGCTCGGGCGCGATCCCGGCGCAGGCGAAGGTGGTCCAGAACAGGTAGGGCGACACCAGGACGGCCCGGTAGGTCTCGGCCGTGTCGAGCAGGTGGTGGAACAGGCCCGGCCAGCGGGGGCCGTCGTTCATCCACGCCTCCTGCTCGGCCAGCGTCGGCATGTCCCCGGCCTGGAGCAGGGCTTCGACCCGCGCCCGGTCGGTGCCCGGGGTGTCCTTCTGCACCCGGAACCGGGTGACCCGCACCGGCGCGCCCCCGGCGGTGGGGTCGACCGTCGTGCCCTCGGGCTGGGCATCGGCCCAGGTGAAGTGGTCCTCGGCGGTGGTGGTGAGGACGTCGACCTCCCAGCCCCGGTCGGCGAGCCCGTGGGCGACCTCGCGCACGACGCGCTCGGCCCCGCCGACGACCTCGGGGCCGTACCGGGGCGGCACGAGGGCGATGCGGCGGCCGCTGCCGGCCTGGTCGGCTCCCGAGCTCGCCTCCGTCACGGGGGACGAAACTAGGCGGTGGGGGGTGCCGTGCCAGACTCGCCCGGGTGGACGTCCTCGTCTGTTCCACCCAGGTCCCGCACATGCGGGGCGGGCTCGAGCTGCTGGTCGAGGGTCTGGTGCGCGCCCTCGGGGAGGCGGGGCACCGGGCCGAAGCGGTCCGCATCCCGACCGCGTGGGACTCGGAGCGGCTCCTCGACGCCGCCGCGGCCTGGCGGATGGTCCCGCTCGACGCCGACGTCGTCATCCCCGTCAACTTCCCCGCCTACTACGCCCGCCATCCCCGCAAGGTGGTCTGGCTGGCCCACCAGCACCGGGCCGCCTACGACGGCGTGGGCCAGCCGTGGTCCGACATCGGCCTCGACGACGCCAGCCTCGAGGTCCAGCGCCAGCTCACCGAGTGGGACACCGCGGCGCTGGGCGAGGCGGTCGCCCGGTTCACCATCTCCGGGGTGGTGAGCGACCGGATGAGCCGCTACTGCGGGCTCGACAGCGAGCCGCTCTACCACCCGCCGCCGATCGCCGGCCGGCTCCACCCGTCGCCGCTGGGCGACAGCATCGTGAGCGTCGTGCGCCTGGAGCAGAACAAGCGGCCCGGGCTGCTGGTCGACGGTCTGGCCGCCGCCAGCCGGCCGGTCCGTGGGGTCCTGGCCGGCACCGGTTCGCTGGCGTCGGCGCTGGCCGCCGACGCCGAGGCCCGTCTGGCCCCGGGCCGGCTGGAGATGCCGGGGTACGTGAGCGACGAGGTGTCGGTCGGGCTGTTCCACGACGCCCTGGCCGTCCTCTACGCCCCCTACGACGAGGACTACGGCTACGTCACCCTCGAGGCCTTCCTCGCCGGCAAGCCGGTCGTCACCACCCACGATGCCGGCGGGGTGCTGGAGTGGGTCGAGGACGGGGTCACCGGCCTGGTCACCGATGGCAGCCCCGAGGCGCTGGGCGAGGCCTTCGACCGCCTCGACGCCGACCGCGACCTGGCCGGCCGGATGGGCCAGGCGGGCCGCGCCCGGGCCGAGGCCCTGTCGTGGAGCACCGTCGTCGACCGCCTCCTGGCCCCCGTCTCGTGACCTCGGCCGCCCCGCCCTCCCGCTCCCGAACCGGTGATCGGATTCCCCGCGCCGGCGGGGAATCCGATCACCGGTTCGCAGGAGAGGCCCTGGCGGTGGTGGCCGCGCCGGGGGCGACCGACGAGGTCCGGGCGCTGGCGCGGGCCCTGGCCCGACGGGTCGACGTCCGGGCGCTCGACCGCGGGCCCGATCCCGCCGCGGTGCTGGCCGTCGGGGCCGACGTCCCGGTCCCGGACGGCGTCCCGGTCGCCCGGGTGGCCGACGGCACGGTGACGGTCGGGGCCGAGCGCATCGCCCTGCCGACCGGCCACCTGGTGGACACCGCCGCCGCACCGCCGCTCCCGCCCCATGTGCGGCGCCGCTGGCGGGAGCGGCTGGGCCTGCCGCCGCTGCTCGTCGTCGACACCGCCGCGCTCGTCACCGACGACGTGCCCACCGCCCTCGCCGTCGCCGCCGCGGCCGTCGTCGACCTCGACCACCTGCCGCTGGCGCTCGCCCTGGGCTGCCCGACGGTCACCGACGCCGATGCGGCGGCGGCCGTCGGCGCCCTCGACGGCGTGCACGTGGTGGTGGGGGAGCGCGCCGCGGCCGACGCCCTCGCGGTCGACGACCACCGGGCCGCGGCCCTGTCTTGGCACGGCCGGGCCCTGGCCGTCGCCACCCTCGACCCGGCCGCCGCGGCCACCGCGGTCCTGGCCGCACTCGGGCTCGGCCCGGGCCCCGGCCCCGTGGCCCGTCTCGACGACCGGCTGGCCGAACTGGGCACCGACCCGGCCGCTCCGGTCCGCCGTCGGGCGGCCGCCGCGCTCGCCCTGTTCGGCCCTTCCCCCGTCCCTGCTCCCGCTCCTGCCGGAGGCCTGTGATGCACCCCGCCATCCGTCTGGCCAGCGCCGCCCGCCTGGGCGCCACCGCCGCCGAGGCCGTCGGCGCCGACGATGCCCCACCGCCACCGCCGGGGGCCACGGCCCGGGCCAAGGCGCTCGTCCGCCGGGCCGGCGGGGCCGTGCTCGACCGGGTCGGTGACCGGGCCGCGGCGGCCACGGCGGGCCAGCTCGACCAGCTCCGCGCCGACCTGGAGCGGACCCGGGCCGAGCTCACCGCCGAGATCGAGCTGCTGCGGGCCGAGCTGGCCGCCCGCGACACGCCCCCGTCCTGAGCCCCGCTCCCCTCCGGAGCGGCGGGTCGCTCAGCGGACGCGGGCGGCGTACTCGGGCGAGGAGTAGATGGCGCTGATCAGGCTGCCGATGCCGTCGCGGTCGACCCGGGCCACCCACTGGGCGTGCGACTGGCTGCTGATCGCCCGGCCGAGCATCGTCTCGTGGACGAGCATCACCTCGATCGCCGTCCGCTTGCGGGCCTTGTACTCGGCCGACTCGGTGAACTTCACCATGACCCCGCCGCGGTTCTCGCGCTTGGCCCGCAGCTCGCCGACCCAGTACGTGACCCCGGCGGCCTCCGCCTCCCGGCCCATCACGTTGCGGTAGACGAGCCGGACGAAGCCGGCGTCGTCGAGCGGCCCGTACATGGTCTTGAACTCGGGGGAGCCGGTGAACAGCGCGCTCACCCGTCGGATGCCCATGCCGGCGTCCATCTGGTCCCACCAGTAGCGGATGCCCGCGTGGTCGGGGATCCGGCCGAAGTAGGCCAGGTACAGCCGCATCGCCGCCGCCGAGCGGGCATCGACGGTGCTGCTGCGCAGGAGGCTGGCGACGAGGGCGTTGCGGTTGGTGGTGCCGGCGTTGAGGCTGTCGATCCACCACTTGCGCTCGACGTAGGTGCCGGGGTTGCGCTGGAGGTCGCTGTACTGCCGCCAGACCAGGGCCTCCCCCGAGGCGAAGGGCGACCAGTCGATCGGCGACGGCGGCGTCGTGGTGGGGGGCGGCGTGGTCGGCGGCGTGGTGGTCGGCGGGGGCGACGAGGACATGTAGCCGGCCACGGCGGCCCGCAGCGCCGGCATCCGGGAGATCACGTTCGCCCCGGGGCACGCCGTCGTGCTGTGCATCTGGTGGTAGTTGATCACCGGCAGGGTGACCACCGTGCCGCTCGTGTACCGGGTGCTGCCCCCGCTGGTCACCGCGACGGTGCCGTTCGGGTCGAGCCCGGCGAGCGACAGCTTCCACGCGATCAGCCGGGCCGTCGAGTCGAGCATCGCCGTGGTGGGCGTGCCGGAGGCCGGCGAGGCCCCGGGCTCGAACTGACCGAGCAGGCTGACGCCGACGCTGCCGGTGTTGAACCCCATGGCGTGACCGCCGACCACCGGCTGGGCGACGTCACCGGTCCGGCCCTGCCAGATGGTGCCGAACTGGTCGACCAGGAAGTTGTAGGCGATGTCGCACCAGCCCAGGGAGGCCGTGTGGTACTGGTAGATCCCGTCGATCAGCCCGGGCACCTGCGCCGCGGTGTAGCTGTTCGTGCTGGCGGTGTGGTGCACGACGACGTGCTTCAGGCTGGAGGCCACGACCGGGCCGCTGCCGCAGCCGCTGGTCGCGCTCTTCCAGCCCCCGGAGGCCCAGTCCGAGCGGGGCCGGATGGTCGGGCGCGCCGCCCCGCCGCTGCTCAGCGCCTCGTCGGCCGCCTCGTCCGGCAGGCGCTCGCCCGCCGTGTAGCGCATCTTGAGGAGCTCCAGCCCGACCAGGGGGCCGTCGTCGACCCGGATCTCCACCGCGTCGGCGCCGTCGGCGCCGAGCCACACGACCTCGGTGCCCACCCGGCCCGCACCCTCGCCGCCCTGGTCGGCGGGGTCGGCGGTGATGGCGGTCCAGGCCCCCCACGTGCCACCGGTGCGGCTCCGGAGCGACACGGTGCCGGGCGCGGCCCCGCCCGCCTCGCTGGCCGGGCCGTCCCACGAGAGGGCGACCATCTGGGTGCCGGGCAGCAGGCCCTGCACCGTCGTCCACCCCTCGGTGCCCGCCGCCGGCCCCGCGGTCACGGGCGCGTCGTCGGCGGTCTCGGCGGTGTCGGCACCGGCATCGGGGGTCGACAGCACGACCTGGGCCGTGTCCATCGCCCCCTTCCCGTACCCGGCACCGCCCGCCGGGGCGATCGGGGTGCCCTGGAGCTCGGCCCCGGCCGGGGTGGTGGTGACGGCGGCGAGGGCGACGGCGGTCGCCAGGAGGGCCACCAGCATCGTCGCCGCGGCCCGACGGAGGGTGGTCGGTGCGTGCTCTGTCACCCACTCAGCGTCGGCGTCGATCTCACGAAGTGTGAGGAAAACTTCACCTAGAGCGCCCGAATTTGGTCACCGATCGTGGTGGGAAGCGTCCTGACCAGGGAAAAGTTGAGGACGGGCGCCGCGGCGACCCGGGCCGGAGCACGGTGACGACCGGCCGGGGCCGGGCGGACAGGGCCGGGCACGGACAGCGTCGCGCGTCTGGTCTACGGTCGCTCGTCCATGGCTGTCGCGGGCTCGCTCCTCACCGTCGCGCTCGACGTCACCAGCCTGATCGGGCCCCGGACCGGGGTCGCGGCGCTCACCGAGCGGCTGGTCGACGGGATGGGCGCCCGCAGCGACGTCGCGGTGCGGGCCTTCGCCGTCACCTGGCGGGGGCGGGGCGCCCTGGCCCACGACCTGCCGCCGGGCGTCGTCCTCGCCCGGCGACCGATGGCGGCCCGCCCGCTCCGCGAGGCCTGGCGGCGCGGGGTCGGGCCGGGGATCGAGCTGTGGACCGGGCCGGTCGACGTCGTCCACGGCCCCAACTTCGTCGTGCCCCCGGCCCGGCACGCGGGCCGGGTCGTGACCGTCCACGACCTCACGGCTTGGCGCTACCCGGCGCTGGTCGACCGCTGGAGCGCCCAGTACCCGGACCTCGTCGCCGCCGCGGTCGCCGACGGGGCGTGGGTCCACACCCCGAGCCGGTTCGTCGCCGGCGAGCTGGTCGACCTGCTGGGGATCGACCCCGCCCGCGTCGTGGCCATCGCCAACGGTGCCCCCGACCTCGGCCCCGACGGGCCGGGCCGGGATGCCGCCACCGGGCGGTCGCTCGCCGGCGCCGAGCGCTACGTCCTCGCCGTCGGCACCGTCGAGCCCCGCAAGGACCTGCCCAGCCTGGTCGCCGCCTTCGACGCGGTCGCGGCCGAGGACCCCGACGTCCGCCTCGTCATCGCCGGCCCCGACGGGTGGGGGGTCGACGCCCTCCGCGAGGCCCTGGCCGCCGCGGCCCACCGCGACCGGGTGGTGCGGCTGGGCTGGGTCGACGACGACCAGCGGGCCGGTCTCCTCCGGGGGGCGACGGTGGTCGCCTATCCGTCGGTGTACGAGGGTTTCGGGCTGGTGCCGCTGGAGGCCATGGCGGCCGGGGTCCCGGTGGTCAGCACCCGCGCCGGCGCGATCCCCGAGGTGGTGGGCGACGCCGCCGTGCTGGTCGAGGTGGGCGACACCGATGCCCTCGCCGGCGCGCTCGCGGGCCTGCTCGACGACGAGGAGCGCCGGGCCGCCCTCGTCGCCGCCGGGCACCTCCGCCGGGCCCGGTTCCGGTGGGACACCACCGTCGACGACGTCGTGGCCCTCTACCGCCGCGCCGCCGAGGCCGGGTAGGGCGGCCCGGTGACCGCGCCCGGACCGAGCTGGTCGGACATCGCCGAGTGGTACGACCAGCTCGTCGAAGCCGGGAGCGGCCCGCACGACACCGCGGTGCGCACCCTGTTGGGCCTGGTGCCCGAGGTCGTCGGCCGTCGGCTCCTCGACCTCGGCTGCGGGACGGGCCTCGCCACCCGCGCCCTGCACGCCGCCGGCGCCCACGTCGTCGGGGTCGACTCGTCGGCCGCGATGATCGACCTGGCCCGGGGCCACGGGGAGGGCGAGGGGCTCGGGTACCTCGTCGACGACGCCCAGGCCCTGCGGTCCCAGCCCGACGGCGGGCTCGACGGCGTGACCAGCCAGCTCGCCCTCATGGACATCCCCGACCTGGCCGCCACCCTGGGGGCCGTCCACCGGGTGCTGCGGCCCGACGGCTGGTTCGCCTTCGTCATCGCCCACCCGTGCTTCCTCGGCCCCGGCGCCGGCCCGGTGGTGCTCCCCGACGGTCGGGCCGGGGTCGCCGTCGCCGAGTACCTCGACGAACGGTTCTGGCGTTCGGCCAACCCGCACGGGGTCCGGCGGGCGGGCCAGCACCATCGGACCGTCAGCACCTACCTGAACGCCCTCGTCGCGGCCGGTTTCGTGCTGGAGGAGGTGGTCGAGCCCTCGGCCTCGGAGCTGCTGGCCGCCCAGCAGCCGACCTACGTGTCGGTGCCGATCTTCCTCGGGGCGCGGGTCAGAAGAGCTTGAGGACGTTGGACTCGATGCCGCGGAGCTCGTCGTAGTCGACCTCGAGCCAGCCCAGGCCCCGGTCAGTGGCGAGGACGCGGGCCTGGGGCTTGACCTGCTGGGCCACGAACAGGCCCCGGACCTGGCCCAGACGGGCGTCGCGGCGCAGGAACTCGACGTAGCGCGTGAGCTGCTCGACGCCGTCGATCTCGCCCCGCCGCTTGACCTCGACCACCACGGTGGAGCCGTCGGCGGCCTTGCACAGGAGGTCGACCGGGCCGATGTCGGTCATGTGCTCCCGGCGGATCAGCGTCAGCCCCTCCTCCATGGCGTGGGGCCGCTCGGCCAGGAGGACCTGGAGGTGGGCCTCGACGCCGTCCTTCTGAAGGCCCGGGTCGACGCCGAGCGGCCACGACGTGTCGCTCAGGACCTCCTCCATGCGGATGGTGAGGGTCTCGCCCTTGGGGTTGGTGACCACCCACTCGCCGTCGCCCTCGACCAGCCGGTTGGGGGCGTTCATCCAGTTCAGCGGCTTG
>CAYQGF010000128.1:0-9001 GCA_964416885.1 uncultured Iamiaceae bacterium | reverse complement strand
TCCACACCACCATCGGCGAGAACCTGCGCTACGCCCGGCCCGACGCCACCGACGCCGAGGTCGAGGCCGCCTGCCGGGCCGCTCGCATCCACGACACCATCGCCGCCCTGCCCGACGGCTACCGCACCGTCGTCGGCGAGCGGGGCTACCGGCTCTCGGGCGGAGAGAAGCAGCGGGTCGCGGTGGCCCGGATGCTGCTCAAGGACCCCGACATCGTCATCCTCGACGAGGCGACCAGCCACCTCGACACCGAGAACGAGGCCGCGGTCCAGGCCGCCCTGGCCACCGCCCTGGAGGGGCGCACGGCGCTGGTGATCGCCCACCGGCTCTCGACCATCGTCGACGCCGACCGCATCGTCGTCCTCGACGAGGGCCGCATCGTCGAGCAGGGCCGTCACGCCGAGCTGCTCGCCGCCGACGGCCTCTACGCCGACCTGTACCGGGCCCTGCTCCGGGGCGACGGCGCCCCGTCCTCGCCCGCCACCTTCCTGGCCGACGCCCCACCCCTCCCCGACCGGACGCCCTAGGGTCACCGCCACCGAGGAGGTCCCGATGCCGTTCGACCGGTCCGAGATGGAGGAGGCCTTCGCCCGCTACCGGGCGGCGGCCGACCACGCCGGCGCCACCGGCGACTGGCGACCGTGGGTCGAGTGCTTCGTCCCCGACGTGCACTACGTCGAGCACCTGTACGGGGAGTTCCACGGCCGGGACGAGGTACTGGCCTGGATCACCGAGACCATGCGGCCCTGGCCGATCAACCAGATGCAGCTCTTCCCCTGGGACTGGTACACCGTCGACGCCGAGCAGGGCTGGGTCGTCGGCCAGGTCGAGAACCGCTTCGTCGACCCCGGCGACGGCCGCGTGCACGAGGGCGCCAACTGGACCCGGCTCGTCTACGCCGGCGACGGGCTGTTCGCCTCCGAGGAGGACGTGTACAACCCGGCCCACTTCGCCACCGTCGTGACGGGGTGGGTGGAGGCCTGGCGGACCCACCACCCCGACCAGCCCGACGGGCCCGACGGCCCCGACGGACCATCGGCATGAGCGCCTGGCCGGAACTGCCCACCGAGGAGTGGGCGGCCACCCGCGACACGTTCATCCTGTGGACGCAGGTCGTCGGCAAGGTCCGCATGGTGCGGACGCCGCTGGCGAACCACTGGTGGAACGTCCCGCTGTACGTCGGCGCCCGCGGCCTCACCACGTCGCTGGTGCCCGCCGGCGACCGGGGCTTCCAGGTCGACCTCGACCTGCTCGACCACCGGCTCGACGTCCTCGTCACCGACGGGTCCCGCCGGTCGATGGCACTGGAGCCGATGACCACGGCGGACTTCCACGCCTCGTTCCACGGCCTGCTCGACGACCTGGGCCTGGGCACCGCCACGTGGCCGATGCCGGTCGAGATCCCCGGCGCCGTCCCCTTCGACCGGGACACGGCCCATGCCGCCTACGACGCCGACGCCGTCCACCGCTTCTGGTTGGCCCTGGTGCAGGTGCAGCGGGTGTTCACCGAGTTCCGGGCCCGGTTCGTCGGCAAGGACAGCCCGGTGCACCTGTTCTGGGGCGCCCTCGACCTGGCCGTCACCCGGTTCTCCGGCCGCACCGCCCCGCCCCACCCCGGCGGTGCCCCCAACTGCGGCCCCCAGGTGATGCACGAGGCCTACAGCCACGAGGTCAGCAGCGCCGGCTACTGGCCCGGCGGGGGCGACGAGGGGCTCTTCTACTCCTACGCCTACCCGGACCCGCCCGGCTACCGCGACGTCCCGGTCGAGCCGGCCGCGGCCCGGTGGGACGACGACCTGGCCGAGTTCGTCCTCGACTACCGGGTCGTGCGCACCGCGCCCGACCCCGACGCCGTGCTGCTCGCCTTCCTCCAGTCGACCTACGAAGCCGCGGCCGACACCGCCCGGTGGGACCGGGCCGCCCTGGAACGGCCGGGCTGACCCGGGCGACGCTCCACGACCGGGGCGGTCGGGCGCCGGCGCCGCTCCTACGGTGGCGTCGTGCCGGGCGACGACGACCTCCTGCTCCACATCACCACCGCGGCCCCGTGGCGGGTCGCCCTGGCCGCGGGGACGGTGGTCACCCCGTCGCTCCGCACCGAGGGGTTCGTCCACCTGTCCCGCCCCGACCAGGTCGCCCTGCCGGCCAACCGGCTCTACGCCGGGCGCGACGACCTGATCCTGTTGGTCGTCGACCCTCGCCGGCTCGACGCCGAGGTCCGCTGGGAGCCGGGGGTCCCGACCGACCCCGAGTCGATGCGGTTCCCGCACCTCTACGGCGCGCTTCCGGTCACCGCCGTCACCAGCGTCGTGCCCTGGCGGCCCGGCCCCGACGGCAGCTTCACCACCCCGGTCGGGCTGCCCCACCCGGACGACCGGCTCGCCCGGGCCCGCGCCTTCGACCGCAGCCTGGCCGAGCGGCGGGCGCCGATCCTCGTCCCGGTCGACGACGGCGTGGGCTGCCGCGACCCCCGGGTCCCGGCGTCCTACGAGCACAACGCGGTGTGGTTCGACGGCTCACCGTCCGCCGCGACGATCGAGGCCGCGGGCGACGCGGTGCTGGACGGCGCGTCCCACCGGCGGGTCGTCCTCGACGGGCCACCCCCGGACGACCTGGGCTGGGACATCGACGAGGAGCGCCTGCTGGTCCTCCGGTCCGACGTCGACGTGCCGGTCGTGGTGCCCGAGGGGGTCGAGGTCGTCCCGACGACCAGCGAGGTGATGGGCCGGTTCTGGGGACCGGCCTGGCAGCGCGACATCCCGGGCATCCCCGCCGCCTCCGTCGACGACCTGGTCCGTCGGGAGGCCTTCGCCGACGCCCACCTACGGATCGTCGACCTGGCCGTCCTCGGTGCCGACGGCGTCCCGGTCGCCGGCACCCAGCTCCGCATCGACGGCGCCACCGCGGCGGTGGAGGCCGTGAACTGCCACCCCGACCACCGGGGCCAAGGGCTGGCCACGGCGCTGGTCACCACCGCGGTGGCCCGGGCGCGGGCGGCCGGGTGCGACCTGGTGTGGCTGCTCGCCTACGCCGACGACTGGCCCCGGCACTGGTACGAGCGGCTCGGGTTCGTCGACCTCGGCGCCCGCTGGGTCGTCCACCGCCGGGCCTGACCACCGTCCGGCCGAGGACCGGCCGACGCGCCGCCGGTCCTCAGGTGAAGTCGCCGCGGGCGGGGAGCTCGCCCCGGGCCAGGGCCTCGGCCCGCTCGACCAGGGCGGTGGCGTGGTGGGGATGAGTGAGGAGCAGGAAGGTGCCGTCGTGGACGGCGGTGACGACCAGCCCGGCGACCTCGGCCGGGTCGATGCCCTGGGCCGTGACGTCGACGATGACCCGATTGACGAAGTCCTGGTCGTCGGTGACCTCGGTGCGGAGCTCGGCCGGGCGGTGGCGATCGATGTCGGTGGCGATCGCGGTGGCGACCATCCCCGGGCACAGGGCGGTGACGCCGATCGTCGAGCCCACCGCGGCCAGGTCGCCCGCCAGCGTCTCGGTGGCGGCCAGGGCCGCGAACTTCGAGATCGAGTACGGACCGGCGTAGGGCGTGCCCAGGAGCCCGGCGATCGAGCAGGTGTTGACCACGTGGCCGGGCGTGCCCTGGGCGATCATCCGGGGCACGAAGGCCCGGACGCCGTGGAGGATCCCCCAGACGTTGACGCCGAGCACGAAGTCGAGGTCGGCGGGCGGACGCTCCCACAGGAAGCCGCCCACGAACACGCCGGCGTTGTTGCACAGCAGGTCGACCTGGCCCCACTCGCCGAAGACCCGGTCGGCCAGGGCGTCGACCGACGCCTCCAGGCGGACGTCGGTGGGCACGGTGAGCAGGTCGGCGGCCGGGATGCCGCTCGCAGTGAGGTCAGCCGCGACGGCATCCAGCCGGTCGGCGGCCACGTCGGCCAGGGCGACCCGCATCCCCTCGGCGGCGAAGCGCTCGGCCAGGGCCCGGCCGATGCCGCTGCCGGCGCCGGTGACGACGGCGACCCCTCCGGTCAGGTCCTCGATCACGCGGCGGTCCCGAGGTGGTCGGCCAGGAACGCCCCGGCGGCCGCCAGACACCGGTCGGCCTCGGGCAACAGCTCGACGGGGAAGGCCGGGAAGACGTGGACCATCTCGGGCCAGACCACGACCTCGACCGTCCCACCGGCCTCGGCGATGCGCTGCCCGCTGACCCGGGAGTCGTCGAGCAGCACCTCGGCGTCGCCGACGTCGATCCGCACCGGGGGCAGACCGGACAGGTCGGCGCGCATCGGCGAGGCCAGCGGGTGGGCCGGGTCGCCGCCGCCGAGGTACTCGGCCGCGGCCTGGCCGAGGACCTCCCGGCCCAGCATGGGGTCGGCGCCGGCCCGGGAGGCGTAGGTGGCGCCCGACTGCGTGAGGTCGGCCCACGGGGAGATCAACCAGCCGGCGACGGGGTGGACGACGCCTCCGTCGCGGAGGGCGACCAGGGTGGCCAGGGCCAGCCCGCCGCCGGCCGAGTCGCCGGCGAGGGCGAGGGGCGTGCCGTCGGCGGCCAGCTCGGTGGCCGCGGCGACGGCGTCGTCGACGGCCGCCGGGAACGGGTGCTCCGGCCCGAGCCGGTACTCGAAGGAGACGAGTGGACGGCCGGCGGCGAGGGCCACGCGCCCGCACAGCCCCCGGTGGGTGCTCAGCGACCCGGCGACGTAGGAACCGCCGTGGACGTAGAGCACCACGCCAGGACCGGTGACCTCGTCGGGCGTCATCCGCTCGGCCGGCCGGCCCGCCACGGTGCAGGGGGTGACCGTCACGCCGGGAGGAGCGGGCACGACGCTGGCGAGGGCCTCGAGGCCGGCCCGCCGCTCCTCCAGGGAGGGGATGACCGTGGGCCGGTCGCCCAGCAGCGAACGGATGGCATCGATGCCCGGGTGGCTCATGACCGCGGAGCCTGCCACACCGACCCCGCACCCGGGCAGGGCCAGGGCCGAACTGGCACGGCCCGCCCCGAACCGGTGCGGTTCCGCACCGGTTCGCGGTTGGTGGACAGGTGTCCAGCGCTGGGCCATGCTCGTGACGGTCGCCACTCCCGGAGGGCGAGCGCCGCGAGCCCGACCAGACCCGCCCGGAGGGCGAGCGCCGCGAGCCCGACCAGACCCGCAAAGGACCCCCATGAGCCTGGCCACGCCCACGACCGCTGCCACCCACCGGGGGGCCGACGACCTCCCCTTCGTCGACATCGGCGGGGGCAACAAGCTCAAGGTCATCCAGGTCGACACCGGGCTCGGGCTCTGGATCGTCGAGAACGTCTTCCAGCCCGGCTACACGGTGCCGACCCACCGCCACACCGGTCCCGTCTACGCCTACACGGTGTCGGGGGCCTGGCACTACCAGGAGTACCCCGACGACGTGAACCGGGCCGGGTCGTTCCTCTACGAGCCGGCCGGGTCGGTGCACACCCTGGAGTGCCTGGAGCCCGACACCCAGGTCTGGTTCCAAATGTACGGCGTGAACATGAACCTCGACGCCGACGGCAACGTCGAGAGCGTCTTCGACGGCCCCGGCACCCTCGAGGTCTACCTGGCCCTGGCCGAGGCCGAGGGCTTCGACCGTCCACCGGTCCTGGTCGCATGAGGACGCAGGAGGCGACGGGCCTCCGCCTGGCCGACCCGGCCACCTTCGCCGCCGGTGTCCCCCACGAGGCGATCGACGAGCTGCGGGCGGCGACGCCGGTCGCCTGGCAGGAGATGCTGGGCGAGCCCGGGTTCTGGGCCGTGTTGCGCCACGCCGACGTGGTGACCGTCGCCCGCGAGCCGCTGCGGTTCAGCGCCAGCACGGGCGGGGTGGTGCTGGAGGACCTGGCGCCCGACTCGCTGGAGATGATGCGCGGGATGTTGCTGGCCATGGACCCGCCCCGGCACCTGACGTACCGCAAGCCGCTGGCCGACGCCTTCAAGGCCAAGGTCATCGCCACCATGGAGGACCAGGTCCGGGCACTGACCCGGGCGATCCTGGCCGATGCCCGGGAGCGGTGCGCCGACGGGGCGGAGGTCGACTTCGTCCACGACGTCGCCGCCCACGTCCCCACCCAGGTGATGGGCCGGCTGATGGGGCTGCCCGAGGCCGACTGGGCGCGGCTCCACACCCTGGCCGAGCGCCAGACCTCGGGGCAGGACCCGGAGGTCGTCGGGGACGACCCCGACCACAGCGCCTCGATCGAGATGGCGATGTACGCCATCGAGCTGGCCGCCGAGCGCCGCACCCAGCCACCCCGGGAGGACCTCACCACCCTGGTCCTCGACGGCGACTTCGGCGGCCAGACGATGACCGACGTCGACTTCGGGTCGTTCTTCGTCCAGCTCGTGACCGCCGGCAACGACACGACCCAGACGATGCTCAGCTCCGGGCTGCTGGCCCTGCTCGACCACCCCGACCAGCTCGCCGCCCTCCGGGCCGACCCCTCGCTCGTCCCCGGCGCGGTCGAGGAGGTCCTGCGGTGGGCCAACCCGCTCCACTACTTCCGGCGCACCGCCACCGAGGACACCGTGCTCGGCGGGGTCGACATCGCCGCCGGCGACAAGGTGGCGATGTACTACACGGCCGCCAACCGCGACCCTGCGGTGTTCGCCGACCCCCACGCCTTCGACATCCGGCGCGCCCCCAACCCGCACCTCAGCTTCGGCATCGGCGAGCACTTCTGCCTCGGGGTCCACCTGGCCCGGCTGGAGGGACGGGTCTTCTTCGAGGAGCTGCTGGCTGCCTTCCCCACGATCGTGCGGACCGGCGACCCGGTGCGGCTGCGGTCGAACCTCAACAACTCCTACAAGCGCGTGCCGGTCCACCTGTCGTGAGCCGGCACGCGGGCCGGCCGATCACCGCCACCGACGAGGAGGTCGCCGCCTTCCTGGAGGACGTCAGCATCCCGACCCTGCTGGCGTCGATGGTGCACATGACCGGCGACCCGACGTGGGTGCGGGAGGGGCCCCGGCCGCTCGGCATCTACATCAACGAGGTCCAGGGGTTCATGAGCCCGGAGGACCAGGCCGCGGTGCGGGCCCGGGCGGTGGAGGCGATCGCCGCCTACCGGGACGGGGGCTGCATGCTCCCGCCACCGCCGGGACCGGAGCTGGTCCACGAGGTGATGGAGGCGCTGGTCGCCGGGCCGGTGCCCGAGGAGTACGTCCCGTTGCTGCTGGAGGAGCTGGAGCTGGACGGCGCCGACCCGCGGGGCGCGGTGCCCCCGTCGTTGGCGACGGCCGCGGCCCGGGAGGCGCTGCCGGTGGTCGTGATCGGGGCCGGGATGGCCGGGCTGCTGGCCGCCATCCGGTTGGGCCAGGCCGGCGTCCCCTACACCGTCGTGGAGAAGAACCCGCGGGTCGGCGGCACCTGGCACGCCAACCGCTACCCGGGCTGCCGGGTCGACGTCGGCAACCACTTCTACTGCTACTCGTTCCAGCCCGACGACGAGTGGACCGAGCTGTTCGCCCGCCAGCCCGAGCTCCAGGCCTACTTCGAACGGGCCGCCCGCGACCACGACGTCCTGGCCCACGTCCGGTTCGACACCGCGGTCGAGTCCGCGGTCTGGTCCGACGACGAGCACCGCTGGGCCGTCACCGTGCGAGGCCCCGACGGCGCGGTCGAGGCGCTCGACGCGGCCGTCGTGGTCAGCGCGGTCGGCCAGCTCGACCGGCCCAAGCTCCCCGACATCCCGGGCCGGGACAGCTTCGCCGGGCTGGCCATGCACTCGGCCGAGTGGGCCGACGGCACCGACCTGGCGGGGAAGCGGGTCGCCGTGGTCGGCACCGGGGCCAGCGCCTTCCAGATCGTGCCGACCATCGCCCCCGAGGCCGGCCATGTCACCGTCTTCCAGCGCTCGGCGCCGTGGATGTTCCCCAACCCGATCTACCACGAGCCGGTGCGACCGGGGATGACGTGGGCGATCCGGCACCTGCCGTTCTACGGGCGCTGGTACCGCTTCCTGCTGTTCTGGCCGGCCTGCGACGGCGGGATGGAGGCCATGCGGGTCGACCCCTCGTGGGAGCACCCGGAGCGAGCGGTCAGCGCGGTCAACGACGCCGCCCGCGAGGTCTTCACCCAGTGGATGGCCGACCAGGTCGACGACCCGGAGCTGCTGGCCAAGGTCGTGCCCGACTACGTCTGCCTGGGCAAGCGGACCCTCCAGGACAACGGCTCGTGGCTGGGCGCCCTGACCCGCGACGACGTCGACCTGGTGACCGACCCGATCGCCGCGGTCGAGCCGACCGGCATCCGCACCGAGGACGGGACGCTCCACCAGGTCGACGTCATCATCTGGTGCACCGGCTTCCACGCCAACCGGTACCTGTGGCCGATGGAGGTCGTCGGCCGCGGTGGGCGGGTGCTGTCCGAGCGCTGGGGCGACGACCCGACCGCCCTCTACGGCATCACCGTCCCCGAGTTCCCGAACCTGTTCCTGCTCTACGGCCCCGGCACCAACCTGGCCCACGGCGGGTCGATCATCTTCAACGCCGAGTGCCAGGTCCGCTACGTGATGGGCTGCCTGGGGCTGCTGGCGTCGGCGGGCCCGGGCGCGGCGCTGGAGTGCACCGCCGAGGCCCACGACGCCTACGACGCCCGGGTGCAGGACGAGATGACCCGCATGATCTGGAGCCACCCCAGCATCCGGAACAGCTGGTACCGCAACGAGCACGGCCGCATCCGGGTCCTCAGCCCCTGGCGCATGGTCGACTACTGGCGCTGGACCCAGGCCCCCGACCCGGCCGACTTCGTCATCACCCGTTCTGGGAGCTGAATCGGTCGCCCCCGCGACCACTTCTGCTCCCAGTTCGCCGGGTCAGTCGAGGACGGCCACGCACTCGACCTCGACGAGGAGGTCGGGCTCGGCGAGGGAGGCGACGCCGATCATCGTCACCGGCTTGGTGGGGTCGATGCCGTGGGCGGCGGCGACCCGGAGGGCGCCCTCGATGAAGGCGCCCAGCTTCTCCTCGGTGAGGTCGACGACGTAGACGGTGACCTTGGCGACGTCGGCGTAGGTGGCGCCGGCCCCGGC
>CAYQGF010000127.1:5032-9014 GCA_964416885.1 uncultured Iamiaceae bacterium | reverse complement strand
GCTGGCGGAACCGCTCGACCACCAGCTTGTTGTGGACGATCTCGTGGTAGCAGTAGACGGGCGGCTCGAAAGCCCGGACCATCCACGCCAGGGCCTTGATCGCCATCTCCACACCGGCGCAGAACCCCCGGGGCTCGGCCAGCAGGACCCGATCCACGTTCACGCCGTTCAGGGTACCGAGGCCTCCCCGACGTACCGGTGTCGGACACCTTTCCGTCGCGCCTGGACGGGTTGCGACCAGACGCCGCGATCAGCGATCGGGAGAGAGGACGGGGATGGTGCCGTCGGTGACGTCGCGGGCCAGAGCAGGCCGGTCGATCTTGGCGTTGTGGCGCTTGTCCACCGGGAGGTGGTCGATGAAGGCAAAGGTGTCGATGCCCGCGGTCGCGTCGTGCCTCGCGGCCAGCACCCGGAGCTGGCGGGCGACGTCGCTGCTGCGGGCCCGTGCTTCGGGGCGGAGCTCGACGACGACCACGGGGGCGACAGAGGAGCCAGCGGTGCCCGACCCGACGCTCGACTTGGTGAGGGCGCTACGGGCGACGTCGGCGTGCGAGTTGAAGACCGGCTCGCAGCAGAGCGGGTAGTAGGTGCGTCCCGGGGTCGCGACGCGGTGCGAGGTCCGACCGCACACCCACAGGCGGGCCTGGTCGTCGAGCCAGCCGGTGTCGCCGAGCCGGTGCCAGCGGGTGTCGCCATCGGCGATCTTGTTGGCCCGCATGTCGTCAGGGGCCTCGTAGTAGCGGTCGCTGATGTGGGGGCTCCGGGCGATGACCTCGCCGATCGCGCCGGGGGCCACGTCCCGTGCTCCTGCGATGGTCTCGATCGGCCCGTCCACGATCTCGATGATGCGCACCTCGACCTCGGGGAGCGGGTGGCCGACGCACAGGCCCTCGCCGCCCTCGGTGCGGGGCCAGGTCTCGGAGAGCACGGTCGTCCCGTCGATCTCGGCGATGGGCAGCGCTTCGGTGGCGCCGTAGTTCGAGTACATCTCGCCCTCGACGAGGACCCGCTCGACCGCGGCGTAGAGCGGGCCGTAGATCTCGGCGCCGCCGGCGACGATCCGGCGGACCGAGGGCAGGGTGACGTGCTCGCGCTCGCAGTACCGGGCGAGGTTGGTGAGCAGGGCGGGCGAGGCGAACATCGACCCGACCTCGTGGTCCTGGATCGTCCGGACGAGCATCGCCGGGTCGGCGTGGCCGGGCCCCTTGGTGGCGAAGTTCATCGGCGGCACGACCACGGTCCCGCCATGGGAGAGGCCGATGATCCAGAAGATCGGGAACGTCGGCATGTCGATCACGCCACCGTCGGCGGTCAGGCCCCACTGGGCGCTGACGCCGTTGATCATGGCCGTCAGGTTGCGGTGGGTCATGACGGTGGGCTTCGGGTTGCCGGTGCTCCCGGTGGTGAACGCGATGACCGCCGGTTCGTCCCCGGCGACGGCGGCCGGGCGCGGGTCGGCGAGCCATGGCCGTTCGAGCGAGGCCAGCGAGGGCATCCCCGGCAGCGAGGGGCCGCCGACGACGACCTTGGTGTGGACCGTGTCGCGGCCCCACCCGAACAGCTTCCTCGCCCCGTGGGCCTCGGGGGTGCCGAAGAAGACCTCGGGCCCGACGCGTTCGAGGCAGCGGGCCACGGTGGCCATGCCGTGGCTGTGGGGCTCGATGCCGACCATCACGGCGCCGACGCGCCACAGGGCCAGGGCGAGGACCATGGCGTCCTCCCCGGGCGGCACCATGAACGAGCAGAGCGTGCCCTCGCGGACGCCGATCTCCCGGAGGCCGACGGCGGTCGCTTCGGCCCGATGGCTCAGCTCGGCGTAGGTGGTGGTCCGTTGCCGCCGGCGCCCGAGGACGGGGCGGCCGACGTGGATGAGCGCGATCCGCCCGGGGTCACGCCGGGCGATCTCGAGCACCCGGTCGGGCAGGTCCATGGTGTCGACGAGGGAGCCGGTCACGAGCGGGCCTCCCGGCCGTTCGAGGCGGCGGCCGGGCCCGAGGCCTCGCGGGCCAGCGCCTCGATCAGGTCGGTCACCGTGTCGGGGGCTTCGAGCATGGGAAGGTGGCCGCACCCGTCGAGGACCTCGACCCGTCCCGCATGCGTCACCTGTTCGAGGTGGGAGGCGCGCCGGCGCGACAGGACCCGGTTCTGTGCCCCCCAGACCATCCACACCGGTGTCCCGGCGGGAACTCCTCGCTCGTCGAGCTCGCCGTAGCTGTCCATGTCGTCGAGGACGTCGACCAGCGCCGGGAGCTGGTCGGGCCGGAGCTGGCACGCGAGCAGCTCCGGGTCGCGGTGCAGGCCCCGCGCCATGCCCTTGTCGCCGAGCTGGAAGCGGAGCGCGGCGCCTCCGACCGGTCGAGGCAGCGGGGCCCGACGGGACAGCGACCGGAGCAGACGGGTCGGCGTGGGCGCGACGCGTTCCATCGTGTGGAGGAGGCCGATCCGACCGCCGCTGAAGCTCGCGGCGGTGAGCGGGTTGATGGCGAGGACGGCGACGACCACCTCGGGGCTCCGCCGAGCGAGAGCGGCTGCGATGTTGGCTCCCATGCAGTTGCCGACGAGCAGGGCCGGGGCGAGCTGCTCGGCCTCGATCAGCCCGGCGATGGCCTCGACCATCTGCGGGAGCCGGGCCGGCGTCGTCGGCCGGGGCGAGCGGCCGAACCCGGGCAGGTCGACCGCGACCATCCGGTGGCGGTCGGCCAGCGCGTCGAGCTGGTCCCTCCAGATCGACGAGGACGTCCCCCCGTTGTGCAGGAGGACGATCGCGGGCCCGCAGCCCACGTCGCGGTAGGCGATCGTGAGGTCGTCGTGGGCGAAGGTCTTCATGGTGGTCCTCGTCGGGTCGGCACGGTGGGGCGGGGCGAGCGCCCGAGCGGTGGCGGCCGCCCCCGTCGGTGACGGGCACCCGGTGAATGACATACATTGATGTTTATCACTTGCGGCGGCCACCGGCTCCTCGGGGGACCGGGGGAGGCGCCCGCAGTTCCTCGTACACTCGACCGGTCATGTCTGCGCCCCGCGTCGTCGCCGTCGTCCCCGGTTCGCCGGCCCACCGGGCCGGTGTCCTGGTCGACGACGAGGTGCTGGCCGTCGACGGCGAGGCCCCCCGCGACGTCATCGAGTGGCGCTGGCTCACCGACGAGCCGGACCCGGTGCTCGACCTCCGGCGGGGTGGGCTGGAGGTCACCGTCGAGGTGCCCAAGGGGGCCGGCGAGCCGCTCGGCATCGAGGTCCACAGCTCGCTGTTCGACCAGGTCCGCACCTGCGACAACCACTGCGAGTTCTGCTTCATCTACCAGTTGCCGCCGGGGCTGCGGAAGAGCCTCTACCTCAAGGACGACGACTACCGGCTGAGCTTCCTCTACGGGAACTTCACCACCCTGACCCGCTTCACCGAGGCCGACCTGGAGCGGGTCGTCACCGAGGGGATCAGCCCGCTCAACGTCAGCATCCACGCCACCGACCCGACGGTCCGGGCGGACCTGCTGCGGAACCGGCGGGGGGCGACGTCGCTGCGCTGGCTGCGGGCGCTGCTCGACCACGACGTCGAGGTGCACGGGCAGGTCGTCTGCTGCCCGGGGGTCAACGACGGGGCCGTCCTGGCCGACACCCTCGCCGGCGTGCTCGACCGCTACCCGGAGCTGGCGTCGCTGTGCGTCGTCCCCCTGGGCGTGAGCCGCCACAACACCGAGCCGCGGATGCGACCCACCACCCGGGCCGAGGCCGAGGTCGTGGTCGACGTCGTGCACGCGGCCCAGGAGCGCTTCCTGCGGGTGCTGGGCCGACGGCTGGTCTTCGCCGCCGACGAGTACTACCTGCTGGCCGGGCGGCCGTTCCCCGAGCCCGACGCCTACGAGGGCTTCGCCATGCACGAGGACGGCGTCGGGATGGCCCGCACCTTCGAGCTGGAGTTCCGTGGCGATCTGGAGGGGAGCGGGGGCGCCAAGCCCGGGTTCTTCGCCTGGGCCGACGCCGGCGAGCC
>CAYQGF010000127.1:0-4932 GCA_964416885.1 uncultured Iamiaceae bacterium | reverse complement strand
ACGCCGGCGAGCCGGCGAGTGGCGTAGGGGGCAACGCCGGCGAGCCTGCGAGTGGCGCAGGGAGCAACGCCGGCGAGCCTGCGAGTGGCGCAGGGAGCAACGCCGCGGAGACCGGTCGGGCCACGCGGTACGAGGCCGCCGGCGACCTGGGCGCACCGGCCGAGGGCTATCGGGCCGTCCGCTGCGGTCCCGCCGTCTCGGCCGCCGACGAGGGGGGCACCGGGGCGCCGGTCGCCCTGCGGCCCCGGCCGCCCCGGGCCGACGCCCCGGTGGGCGTGCTCACCTCGGCCTACGGCGCGGCCGTGATCGGGCCGCTGCTGGCGGCGGTGGGGCGCGACGACGTCCGCACCGTCCCGGTCGAGAACCGCTACTTCGGCGGGAACGTGTCGGTCACCGGGCTGATGGTGGGGGAGGACCTGGCCCGGGTGCTCGCCGACGAGCCGGCCGGCCACCGCTACCTGCTGCCGGACGTCTGCCTCTCCGGCGGGCGCTTCCTCGACGGCACCACGCCGGACGACCTGCCCCGCCCCGTCGAGGTGGTCGCCACCGACGGCGCCGCCCTCCGCCGGGCCCTCCAGGTCCCGGCCCTGACCGGAGCCTCCTCGTGACCGAGCACACCTTCGACGACACCCCCGAGCGCCCCACCCGGGCCGAGCGCATGGGGCTCGACCAGCCCGACGACGCCACCGGCACGGCCGAGGTCCCGGTCCGGCCCGGGCTGCCCACCGTCGCCATCGTCGGCCGGCCCAACGTGGGCAAGTCGACCCTGGTCAACCGGATCATCGGCCGCCGCGAGGCCATCGTCGAGGAGCGCCCCGGCGTCACCCGCGACCGCAAGGAGGTCGCCGCCGACTGGAACGGCCGCGAGTTCGTCCTGGTCGACACCGGCGGCTGGATGGCCCGGGGCAGCGCCCTCGACGACAAGGTCAGCAAGCAGAGCGAGCAGGCGATCCGCGACGCCGACGCCATCCTCTACGTCGTCGACGCCACCATCGGCATCACCGACGACGACGACCGGGTGGCCCAACTGCTCCGGAGCGTCGCCGCCCCCGTCCTGGTCATCGCCAACAAGGTCGACGGCTCCAGCCGCGACCACCTGGTGTGGGAGCTCATGGGCCTGGGGCTGGGCGAGCCCCACGCCATCAGCGCCCTCCACGGCCGGGGCACCGGCGACATGCTCGACGAGCTGGTCAAGGTGCTGCCCGAGGCCACGGCGGCCGACGACGACGCCTACGCCGCCGGCCCCGAGGACGACTCGGGCACCGTGTCGGTGGCGATCGCCGGGCGGCCCAACGTCGGCAAGTCGACGCTGTTCAACCGGCTCACCGGCGAGGACCGCGCCGTCGTCCACGACATGCCCGGCACCACCCGCGACACGGTCGACACCGTCGTCGACACCGAGGCCGGGCCGATCCGGTTCGTCGACACCGCCGGGATGCGCCGCAAGAGCCGCATCGACGAGGGCACCGAGTACTACTCGCTGGTCCGGGCCCTCCAGGCCGTCGACAGCGCGGACGTCGCCCTCCTCGTCATCGACGCCACCGAGGGCGTCACCCACCAGGACCAGCGGCTGGCCGAGCGCATCGACGCCGCCGGCTGCCCGGTGATCGTCCTGCTCAACAAGTGGGAGCTGCTCGACGCCGACCGCCGGGCCAAGGTCACCGAGGAGGTCGGCCGCAAGCTGGCCTTCGTCGGCGACGCCCCGGTCCTGAAGATCAGCGCCGCCACCGGCATGGGCACCCACAAGCTGCTGCCGGCGCTCTCGGGCAGCATCGACCAGTACCGACGCCGGGTGCCGACCCGGAAGGTCAACGAGGTCCTGGGCCGCGGCCAGGACCTCGTTCCCGGCCCCCACGGGGCGCGGGTCCTCTACGCCACCCAGGGCGCCAGCGACCCGCCGACGTTCACCCTGTTCACCAACAAGGACCTCCCGCCCAGCTACCTCCGCTACCTGGAGCGCAGCCTGCGCGACGCCTTCGACCTCCACCAGACCGCGGTGAAGCTCCGCGTCCGGAGGCGGAGCTAGCCCAGCTCCCGCTTGAGGCCGTGGTGGGTCGCGGTGAAGCCGAGGCGCTCGTAGAAGCGGAGGGCCTCGGGCCGCCGGTGGTCGGTCGTCAGCTGGACGACGCCACACCCGGCGGCTTCGGCGCGGGCGACTGCCGCCTCGACCAGAGCGGCGCCGACGCCGGTGCGTCGGGCCGAGGCCGCCACCCGGACGCCCTCGACCTGGGCCCGGCGGCGGCCGCCGTGGGTGAGGCAGGGGAGGACGGTCAGCTGGAGGCAGGCGACGACCTCGCCGCCGAGGACCCCGACCAGGACGTCGTGGGCCGGGTCGGCGACGATCTCGGCGAAGGCGGCCTCGTAGGGCGCCAGCTCGGTCGCTTCACGGGTGACGCCGAGGTCGTCGTCCCGGAGCAGGGCGACGACCACCGGCAGGTCGGCCGCCGTGGCCGAGCGGACGAGCAGGTTGGTCAGGTCCACTCGTCGCGGGCGAGGAGGACCTGCTTCAAGGTGTCGGCCCGGTCGGTCATCAGGCCGTCGACGCCCATGTCGAGCAGCAGCGTCATCTCGTCCGGGTCGTCGATGGTCCAGACGTGGACCTGGAGGCCGAGGCGGTGCGCGGTCGCCACGAACTTCGGGGTCACCAGGGCCCGGCCCTTCACCGTGTGGGGGACCTGGGCGCAGGGCGCGGGCAACGACCGCACCGGGGCCCCCTTGGAGGCGGCCAGCAGCTTGGTCGTGCCCTTGGGGCCGAGCGACGTGCACAGCTCCGGGCCGACGAGGGTGCGCAGCCGGGCCAGCCGCTTGTCGCTGAACGACCCGCAGCACACCCGGTCGGCGGCGTCGTGGGCCTGGATCACGCCGGCCAGGGCGTCGACCACCCGGTCGTGCTTGGGGTCGATGTTGACCTTGAGGTCGGGCCAGGTCGTGAGCAGCTCGTCGAGGCGGGGCACCGGATCGCCGTCGGCCCCCACCCTGGCCCGGCTGACCTCGGCCCAGGTGTGGTCGGAGATGGCGCCGGTCATGTCGGTGACCCGGTCGAGGTGGTCGTCGTGGAAGGCGACGACCACACCGTCGGCGGTCAGGTGGACGTCGGTCTCGACGTAGCGGTACCCGAGGTCGACCGCGGCCGCGAACGCGGCCATGGTGTTCTCGCCCGGCCCGTCGGGCCGGTGCGCCCCCCGGTGGGCGAAGGCCAACGGCCCGTCGTTCTCCAGGAACCCCCAGGGTGCACCCACGGCCGGACCCTAACCCGAGCTAGTTGAGGCGGGCGCGCCAGCGGTCGGCCTTGGCCCGGAGGGCATCGGGGTCGACCCCGGCCCCTCCGGCCTCGGCCAGGGCCTCGAGCTCGGCCGCGGCCCGGTCGAAGGCGCCGGTGCGGGCGAGGGCGGCGGCGAGCGCACCTCGCTCGCGGGGTGGCACGCCGGGGACGAGGGCCCGCAGCCCCAGCACCACGGCCTCCTCCCGGTGGCGGGCGTCGGTGCGGTAGCGGTTCGCCAGGTTGGCGAGGATCCGGGCCACGACCGCGGGGCCGTCGAGGGCGGCGAGGTGGTCGGCCTGCCAGGTCGCCGAGGGCCCGTGGAGCCGGGCGAACAGGGCGCGGGCCTCGTCGACCCCCAGCGTGCTCCGGCGGTGGAACGGGTCAGCCAGGAGCGGTGGTTGACCGCCGTCGCTCACGAGCACGTGGCCCGGCATCCCGACGACCCGCAGGTCGGCGCCGACCCGTCGTCCCACCTCGACCGCCACCACGGCGAGGAGGATCGGCAGGCCTCGTCGGCGGTGCACGACGTCGGGCAGCAGCGACGACGCCGGCGAGGCGTAGTCCGACGGGTCGCCCCCCAGCCCGAGGCCGACCAGGTGGCCGACCACGCCCTCCACGTCGGGCTGGGCCACCCCCTTGGCCAGCTCGTCGAGCCCGGCCCGGACCGCCGTGAGATCGGTCCCGTCGGCGTCGGCCCCGACGGCCAGGTGGGCGGCGACGACGGTGCAGACCTCGTCGAGCGGCACCGGGTCGACGGTGAGGAGCGCCGCGAACCGGGCGGTCAGCCCCGCGGGATGGGGGAGGTGAGGGGGGAGCTCGGCCGACACGACCCCCGCAGCCTGCCACCTGATTACTTGACCCACCGGTCAAGTAAGGTCCGGGCCATGACCGACCTGGCCGACGCCTCCACCGACGCTCCTGCCGACCCCGACGAGGCCCGGGTCCGGGCGCGGGCCGAGAAGCTCGTCGCCGACCACCCGCCCCGCCAGACCGACCCGGTCACCTTCCTCGGCGCCCAGTTCGACGCCGGGCTGGCCTGGGTCCACTTCGACGAGGGCCACGGCGGCCTCGGGGTGCGGCCCAAGCTCCAGAAGGTCGTGCAGGAGGTGCTGGCCGGCACCGGCGCCCCCAGCCCGCTGGCCCGCAACCCGATCGGCCACGGGATGGGCGCCCCGACGGTGTTCGCCCACGGGTCCGAGGCCCAGAAGCAGCGCTACCTCCGCCCCCTGTTCACCGGCGAGGAGGTGTGGTGCCAGATGTTCAGCGAGCCCGACGCGGGGAGTGACGTCGCCGGCCTCTCGACCCGGGCCGTGCGGGACGGCGACGAGTGGGTCGTCAACGGCCAGAAGGTCTGGACCACCGTCGCCCACCTCTCCCGCTGGGGGATGCTCGTCGCCCGCACCGACCCCGACCAGCCCAAGCACAAGGGGCTGACCTACTTCGTGATCGACATGGACCAGCCGGGCGTCGAGGTCCGCCCGCTGTACCAGATCACCGGCGAAGCCGAGTTCAACGAGGTCTACTTCACCGACGCCCGGGTGCCCGACAGCGAGCGGCTCGGCGACGTCGGCGACGGGTGGCGGGTCGCCATCACCACCCTGATGAACGAGCGGGTGTCGATCGGTGGCGGCATCCCGGCCCGCGGCACCGGCGTGATCCAGATCGCGGTC
>CAYQGF010000126.1:0-9022 GCA_964416885.1 uncultured Iamiaceae bacterium | reverse complement strand
CCTTGACGTCGCCCCAGGTCACCGAGGCGGCCTTGGCCAGGATGGTGATGCCCCGTTCCCGCTCCTGGTCGTTGGAGTCCATGACGCGGTCGACGACGTCCTGGTGGGCCCGGAACACACCGGTGCCCCGGAGCATGGCGTCGACGAGGGTCGTCTTGCCGTGGTCGACGTGCGCGACGAGCGCGACGTTGCGGAGGGAGGCGGGCGCGGCGGTCATGGGATGTCTCTTCGTGGGCGTGCGGGCGCGCGCCCGGTCCCGGGGCACGGCAGGGGTGGGATGGGGTTCCGGACCGGGTGGACCGGACGGGCTCAGGTCAGCCCCAGGGCTCCTCGACCTCGGCCTCGGCCTCCGCCGCCAAGCACCAGCTGGCGTGGTCGTGGCCGGGGTCGGCCCCGCACTCGGGGCAGGACCGCTCACTGGCCCGCTCCAACAGATCCTCGTAGGTGGGCTCCGTGGTGCGCTTCAGAGCGCGTGCCTCTTCGAAACGGCGATGCCGACCCTTCTTCACGGGGCCACTCCAGCGTTGGTGTCGTCGATCAGTCCAGGTCACCACCCTACCGCCCCGCCCCACGCGAACAGCATCCACCCTCGGTGAGCGGTCGGCCGCAGAGCGACGCTTGGTCAGCCGGGGCCGGTGGGACCGCCGTCGAGCGCCGTCGGCCGCCCGCCCGGGGCGGCCGACGCCCATCGACGACCACCGTCCCGCTTGGCGGCGTAGAGGGCGCCGTCGGCCCGGCTGAGGACGTCCTCCACCTCGGCGTCGCCCCGCAGGGGCCGCTCGACCCAGGCCACACCGACGCTGGCCCCGACCCGGACCTCCGAGCCGCGGACGGCGAGGGGCCGGTCGAGGGCGGCGACGACCCGTTCGGCCACCTCCTCGGCGACGGCCGGGGCCGGGAGGGCCGGGCACCAGATGGCGAACTCGTCGCCCCCGAGCCGCACCACCACGTCGTCGGGGCGCACCGACGCCCGGAGCCGCTCGGCGACCACGAGCAGCGCCCGGTCGCCGGCCAGGTGCCCGTGGACGTCGTTGACCGCCTTGAACCCGTCGAGGTCGCACACCAGGAGCGCAGCGAGGCCGGGCCCGGCGGCCTCGATGACCTCCGACAGCGCGGCCCGGTTCGCCAGCCCGGTCAGGGGGTCGGTGCGGGCCTGGCGCTCCAGCTCGTCGCGGGCCTCCCACCACTCCACCGCCAGCCGGGTGAGCTGGGCCACCTCGCCGAAGTGGCGGCGGTGCGTCGCGAGCGTCGGTCCGGGGCGGCGGCGCCAGACGACCAGGACCGCCCCGGCCAGGCCCTCGAGCGGGACCGCCCAGACGGCCACGAACCCGTGGTCGCGGGCGGTCCGGGCCTGGTCCGGCGGCAGGTCGTCCGCCGCCACCTCGACGACCCGGCCCGTCGTCGCGGCCTCGACCGCGGGGGCGAAGGTCGCCCGGTCGAGGTCGACGCCCAGCGCCGGGGGCAGGTCGGCCCGGGCGACGATGCGGGGGGCCGCACCGGGCGGCGGCGTGAGCAGCAGGGCCGAGCAGCCGTGGTAGCTGACCGTGTCGCTCCACCGCAGCACCTCGGCGAGGAGCTCGGGCAGGTCGTGGCGACCCAGCAGCGACGCCAGGAACCCGACGAGGCGCTCGTGGGACTCGGCCGAGCGCCCCCAGACGAGGAAGACGCCCTCGCCGGCCTCGTCGCGCCGGTCGAGGCCACCGAACTCGAGGCGGACCGACGTCCCGTCGGCTCGCACCAGCCGCATGGTGAGGAGGATCCGGCCGTCGGCCCCCCGAGCCGCCTCGGCCAGGGTCTCCACCACGACGTCGATGTCGTCGGGGTGGATGAAGTCGAAGCAGCTCCGCCCGGTCATCTCGGCCGGGGACCGGCCGAGGATCGTCCGGCTCGCCTCGCCGATCCAGGCGATGGTCCCGGGGCCCTCGAGGGCGGCGAACAGCACCATCCCGTCGTCGACCAGCGCCTGCACCGAGGCCGGGTCGAGGAACGGTGGTGGTCCGCCCGCGTCGCCGCTCATCGGTCTCTCATCGTAGGCCGACCGACACCCACCGTCACCAGGGCTGGCAGGGCTAGCGTCGCCAGCCGTGGCCGACGAGACGCTCCCCGCCCCGACCGCCCTGCCCTGGTGGCAGACCGCGGTCGTCTACCAGGTCTACCCCCGCTCCTTCGCCGACGCCAACGGCGACGGCGTCGGCGACCTGGAGGGCATCCGGTCCCGTCTCGACCACCTGAGCTGGCTCGGGGTCGACGCCATCTGGCTGTCGCCGTTCTTCCGGTCCCCGATGGCCGACTTCGGCTACGACGTCTCCGACTACACCGACGTCGACCCCCTGTTCGGCACGCTGGAGGACTTCGACCGGCTGGTCGCCGACTGCCACGACCGGGGCATCAAGGTCGTGATCGACTGGGTCCCGAACCACAGCTCCGACCAGCACCCCTGGTTCGTCGACGCCCGGAGCGGCCGCGACGCCGAGCACCGGGACTGGTACGTCTGGCGGGACCGCACCCCCGACGGCGCCCCGCCCAACAACTGGCGGGCGTCGTTCGCCGACGACGAGCCGGCCTGGACGCTCGACGAGGCCAGCGACCAGTGGTACCTGCACCTGTTCCTGCCCGAGCAGCCCGACCTGAACTGGGACAACCCGGCCGTCGAGGAGGCCATGCACGGCGTGCTGCGGTTCTGGCTCGACCGGGGCGTCGACGGCTTCCGGGCCGACGTCCTCCACGCCATCGGGAAGGACCCGGCCCTGCCCGACGACGCGGCGGAGCTGATCCCGATCCCCCACTCGGCGCTCAACCACGCCCCCGAGGTGACGCTCCCCCGCCTCCGGCGGCTGCGGGAGCTGCTCGACTCCTACGACGGTGACCGGATGATGGTCGGCGAGGTCTACCTCCTCGACACCGCGATGGTCGCGCTCTACTACGACGACGGCCGGGGCATCCACCTGTCGTTCAACTTCCCCCCGCTCCACACGCCATGGGACGCCGGGCTGTGGCGGGGTCGGGTCGAGGAGGTCCAGACGGTCATCGACCCGGTCGGCTGGCCCACCTGGGTCCTGTCGAACCACGACGTGGTGCGCCACCGCAGCCGCTACGGCAGCGAGGACCGGGCCCGGGCCGCCGTCTTCCTGACCCTCGGCCTGCGGGGGACACCGTTCCTCTACGCCGGCGAGGAGCTGGGGCTGGAGGACGCCCTCGTCCCCGACGAGCGCGTGGTCGACCCCGGCGGGCGCGACGGGTGCCGGGCGCCGCTCCCGTGGTCGCCCGAGGGCGACCACGGCTGGGGGCCGGAGCCCTGGCTGCCCTGGCCGCCCGACGTCGCGGCCGGGCGCGACGCCGAGAGCCTCCGCCTCGACGAGACGTCGATCCTCCACCTGTACCGCAGGTTGATCGCGGCCCGGCGCGCCTCACCGGCCCTGACCGCGGGCGCCCAACGGCTCCTCGACGCTCCCGAGGGCGTCCTGGCCTGGGCGCGCACCGACGGCGACGACCACCGGGTCGTCGCCGTGGCGTTCGGCCCCGAAGCCGCGACCCTCGACCTCGACGGGAACTGGACGATCGAGGTGGCGAGCACCGGCACCGGGGAGGGAACGGCGTTCGACGGGGTGGTCCCGGGCGAGAGCGCCGTCCTGCTCCGACCGGCCTAGGGGTCGTTCCCAGGGGCGACGGACGCGACGGGCCCGTACGCGACGTGCCAGGCACGTCGCGTCCGGCGCGTCTACAGCTCGCGGGCGCGGGGCTCCAGGACCAGGGCATCGCCGTCGAAGGCCAGGGCGGCCCGGCCGTCGACCAGGTCGCGGATCGGCTGGCCGACCAGCTCGGCCCGCCAGCCGGCGGCCAGCCGGCCCGAGCCGTCGACCAGCAGGTCCTCGATGTCGCTGCGGGTCGCCAACAACGACGTGTCGATGCGGTGGGTCCGGGCCAACTGGGCCACCCAGGCCGACACCAGGGCCACGGCCGGGCGCAGCTTGCGGTCCAGCTCGTGGTCGGCCGGCCGCTCCGAGCGGGGGGGCGGGCCGGCCGCCACGCCGTCGGCCACGGCCGCGACGATCTGCTCCGCCAACTTGCCCCGTCGGAGCCGGTCGTCGAGGCCCCGGACGCCCTTGAGGTCGTCGACGGTGCTCGGCGCCCGGTTGGCCACGCTGACCACCGCCAGGTCGGCCATCACGTGGCGCACCGGGATGTCGACGTCGGCGGCCCGCCGCTCCCGCCAGGCCGCCACCGACCGGACGACGCCGAGCGCCTGGCCCCGGAGCTGGCGGGCCTCCTTGATGCGCTGGTAGGCGATCTCGGGGTGCCGGACCGGCCGCCACTGCCGCTGGGCCTCGTTCTCGGCCGCCACCCAGTCGATGCGGCCCATCTCGGCCAGCTCGGCCTGGAGCCGGTCGTGGAGCTCGAGCAGGTGGGCGACGTCAGAGGCCGCGTAGCGGCGCTGCCGGTCGTCGAGCGGCCGGCGCAGCCAGTCGGTGAGCCGGTCGCCCTTGGGCAGCCGGAGCCCCAGCTCACCCTCGGTGAGCGACGTCAGCGACGGGGTGCCGTACCCGACGAAGCCGGCGGCGATCTGGGTGTCGAACAGCCGGGAGGGCACCGCCCCCACAGCGTGGTCGAAGACCTCGATGTCCTGGCTGGCCGCGTGCATCACCGCCAGGCCGGGACCGGCGAACAAGGAGCCGAGGGCGGCCAGGTCGACCGCCAGCGGGTCGACGAGGGCGATGGCGACACCGTGGTCGGTGACCCACCCGAACTGGAGCAGGGCGACCTTGGGCCAGTAGCTCTTCTCGCGGTGGAACTCGGTGTCGACGGCGTAGCGCTCGTGGTCGGCCAGCTCCTCCACCAGCTCGACCAGGGCGGCATCGGTGGCCACCCAGCGCGGCTCGGGCCCCGCGGCCTCCTGAGGGCGCGACCGTCCGCCGCGCCGTGCGTCCCCCCGGCTCATGCTCCCCCCCTCAGGTCGGCTGGTCGCCGACGACGGTGGGGCGACCGGACTCGATCCAGCCCTTGGTCCCCCCGGCCACGTTGACCACGTCGCGGCCGAGGCCGGCCAGGTGCTCGGCCGCCCGCATGCTCCGCCCCCCCATGGCGCAGACGACGTAGACGGTCTCGCCCTCCGGTACCTCGGCGGCCCGGTCGGCCACCTCGCCCAGCGGGATCAGCCGGGCCCCGGCCACATGGGCCTCCTCGTACTCGTGCGGCTCGCGCACGTCGATCACGGTGACCCCGCCGGCGTGCAGCCCGGCGAAGGTCTCGATGTCCACCTCGGGCACGCTCATGGCGACGGGCCTCCTTCTCGGAACGGGGCCCAACCCTACCGGTGGGGGTCACCCCGGGCCGTGGTCACCGAGGTCGGCCGGGGTGTCGGCGTCGGCGACGTCGACCTCGGCGAGGGGGACCAGGATCGACACGACCGCGTCCACGGCCGGTTCGAGACGCCGCTCACCGGCATCGAAGAGGGCCTGGACGTCCGCGGCGCCCTGGCTCCCGGCGAGCCACGCGCTGGGCAGCCACTGGCCCCGGCCGTCGACCCACGGGTACGCCACCTCGACGGGGAGGTCGTCACCCACCATGGCGCCCACCTCCCGGACGAGCGTCTCGACGACCAGCGCCGAGGGGTGGAGCCAGTCGCACGGGGCCACGACCACGACATCGCCCTCGGCGCACACCCCCAGGGCGGTGACCAGCCCACCGAGCGGCCCCTCCCCCGGCCAGCGGTCGGCGACGACGGGGAGCCCGAGGGCCTCCAGGGCCGGGCGGTCGCCACCGACCGCCACCACCCGTTCGCACCCCCCGGCCACCAGGGCGTCGGCGACCCGCCGGGCCAGGGCCACCCCGTCAACGGTGACCAGCGCCTTGTCCCGCCCCATGCGGCGGCTGGCCCCACCGCACAGGACGGCGCCGACGGCGGCCACGGTCCGGCCCCGCCCGCTACTCGGCGATGCCGCCGTAGGTCGAGACCGACGACTCGGCCGGCGCATCGTCGGTGAGGGGCACCGCGGCGAGCGAGGCGTTCAGGTCGGCCACGAACTGGTCGGCGACCCGGGCGTGGTAGGGCGACAGCATCACGTGGAGCCCGCCCTGCTGGCGGTCGAGGTTCCAGCCCCGGGCGTCCATCTGGTCGCCTACGGCGTCGTGGGAGCGGCCCGGCGTCGTGAGCTGGAACACCGAGATGTCCGGCTCGGGGGCGACGACGGCCCCATCGGACGCGGCGATGCCGGCCCGGAAGGCCTGGTGGGCGGCGAGCACCTCGCCGGTGAGCCGGAGGAAGCCCTCCCGCCCGAGGTGCATCAGGGCCGCCCAGGCGCCGGCGATCGGCGGGGCCGGACGGGTGCCGGCCGGCGTCGAGGAGGCGTACATGCCGCCGGGCCAGCCGTCGTACCAGAAGTGCTGGTGGCGCAGGAGCGCCCGGTCCCGGTACAGGACGAGCGACGCGCCCTTGAAGGCGTAGCCGTACTTGTGGATGTCGGCCGACAGCGACGTGACCCCCGGGGTCCGCAGGTCCCAGGCCGGCACCGGCTGGCCGAGCTCGGCCCAGAACGGCAGGAGGAAGCCGCCGAGGCAGGCGTCGACGTGGCAGAGGAGGCCGCGGTCGGCGGCCAGGGCCGCGACCTCGGACACCGGGTCGATCACGCCGAACGGGTAGCAGGCGGCCGAGGCGACGAGCATCGCGGTGCGGTCGGTGATCGCCTCGGCCATCCGGGCGGGGTCGATCCGGCCGTCGGCCTCGACCGGGACCAGCACCAGCTCGATGTCGAGCAGGTCGCACGCCTTGGCGAAGGCGGGGTGGGCCGTGACCGGGGCCAGGACCTGGGGCTCGGCGATGCCCATGTCGGCCCGGGCGTGCCCCCGTGCCACCTGGACCGCGCAGAAGATGCTCATGCTCCCGCCGGCGGTGACGGCCCCGGCGTCGGCCGCCCCACCGAAGAGGTCGGCCCCGATCGCCACCAGGTCGAGCTCCATCTGGAGCAGGCTCGGGTAGCGGAACGGGTTGAGGGCGTTCTCGTGGAGGTACCGGTCGGCGACGGCGTGGAGCACCGCCTCGTGGTCCTCGTCGCCCGAGTTGTAGACGAGGCTGAAGGCGCGCCCGCCCTTCCAGTCGAGGTCGTCGGCCCGGGCCTGGTCGATCCGGGCCAGCAGCTCGTCGGCGGGCGTCCCGGTGTCGGGCAGGCGGGTGGGACCGGCGTCACTCATACCGGGGACAGTACGGCAGCCGGCTCCGCCGTTCTGACCGAACCGCCGAGCCACCGAGCCACCGAGCCGCCGGGCGCCGGGCCCCTACCGGACCTCGCCCGCCAGGTAGTGCCGTCGGCAGAGCAGCTCGTAGGTGACGACATCGCCGAACAGCGGCGTCCCCGGGCCGGCGCCGGTGCCGGGGGCCTCGGTGTCGCCGATGACGACCGTCTCGCCCTCCCTCGTCATCACCCCGTTGACGAGCCGGGCGTTGTGGGTCGCCCGGCGCCCGCACCAGCAACGGGCCTCGACGCCGAGCGCGACCCGCTCGTCGGCCAGCTCCATCATCCGGCGGGTGCCGTCGAACAGCGCCCCCCGGAAGTCGGTGAGCAGCCCGTAGGCGAACACGTCGCAGCCCATCTCGTCGACCACCGAGGCGAGCTGCTCGACCTGGGCCTCGGCGTAGAACTGGACCTCGTCGCACACCAGGAAGTCGAGGTGACCATCGCCCGCCGCGGCCTCGGCCCGGGCCAGGGCATGCAGGTCGAGCTCCGGGGTGACCTCGACCGCGGGGTGCGACACGCCGAGCCGGCTCGACACCGAGGTGCCCTCCCGGTCGTAGAGCGTGCACAGCAGGCCGCGGAGCCCCCGCCGGATCAGGTTGTGGTGCACCTGGAGGGCCACGGTGGACTTGCCCGAGCCCATGATCCCGTAGGAGAAGCGGAGGACACCCTGGCGGGCCGGGCCGGTCATCGCCCGGAGGGTACGGGACACCCGCCCGGCGCCGCGTACCATGCCCCACCCAGGAGCCGAGCCGCCGGGCGAGGCGACCCAGAAGCACAGCGGCCTCCTGTCCGAGGCCCCGCCGAGGAGATCGTGTCACCGACCGCGCCGAGACCACTCACCGACTCAGTGGCCGAGACCCCCGACCTCACGGCGCCTCCGGCGCGGATCATCGAGGGCCGGGTCCTGCCCGTGCAGGCCCTCCGCCGCCATCTGGCCGACGGGACCATCCGCGCCGGGGCCCCGGTCCCGGCCCTCAACATCCAGCCGGCCAGCCTCGACCTGCGCTTCGGCGACGCCGCCTACCGCCTGCGGGCCAGCTTCCTGGCCCACTCCGCCACGGTGGAGGAGTCGCTGGCCGAGTACGCCATCGAGCGGATCCCGCTCACCGAGCAGGGCCTGGTGCTCGAGCCCCGCCGGCCCTACCTGATCCCGCTCCGCGAAGGCCTCGACCTGCCGGCCGACCTGGCCGGGTTCGTCAACCCCAAGAGCTCGGCCGGCCGGGTCGACACGCTGTGCCGGGCCCTCACCGACCACTCGGACTCCTTCGACCAGATCCGCCGGGGCTACTCCGGCCCGCTGTACGTCGAGATCGTGTCCCGGACCTTCCCGCTGCTGATCCGGCCCGACATGACCTTCGTGCAGCTCCGGTTGTTCGACAACCAGCAGGGGCTGGTCGGCGACGAGGAGCTGCGGCGCTACCACGCCGAGGTCGGGCTGGTCCGCGACCCCGCGACCGGCAAGCGGGTGCCGATGCCGGTCACCGACGAGGGGCTGGGCCTCACGCTCGACCTCACCGGCGACGACAACGGGGTCGTCGGCTACCGGGCCAAGCGCAACTCCGAGGTCCTCGACTTCGACCAGCGCGACCAGCAGTGGCAGCGGTTCTGGGAGCCGGTGTACCGCGACGTCGACCACCCCCGGCTGGTGCTGGAGCCGGAGGAGTTCTACCTGCTGCTGTCCCGGGAGGCGATCACCATCCCGCCCGACCTGGCCGCCGAGATGGTGCCCTACGACGTCCGCAGCGGCGAGGTCCGCACCCACTACGCCGGCTTCTTCGACCCCGGCTTCGGGT
>CAYQGF010000125.1:0-9036 GCA_964416885.1 uncultured Iamiaceae bacterium | reverse complement strand
ACGGCTTCCCCAACGCCTTCATCCTCCAGGCCGCCCAGGGCGCCAACCTGATCTCCAACTACCCGCACAACCTGTCCGAGGGCGGACGGACCGTGGCGGCGATCGTCCGCCACGCCCTCGACCACGACGTCGCCACGGTCGAGGCCACCGCCGAGGCCGAGGACGCCTGGATGGAGATGCTCGAGGGCTCGGGCCGCCAGTTCGGGGCCGGCTTCCTCGCCGACTGCACCCCCGGCTACTACAACAACGAGGGCGAGCCGGTCGGCGCCCAGGCCGCCCTCACCGGCGCCGGCTACCCCGAGGGCCCGGTCGGCTTCTTCGCCTTCATCGACGCCTGGCGCACGAGCGGCGACTTCGACGGCCTCGCCCTCCGCCCCACCTGACGAACTGGGAGCAGACGTGGTCGTCGGAGCGACCACGTCTGCTCCCAGAACGCCGAGGTGAACGAGCCGCGCGGCGGTCATGTCCACACAGGGTCGCTCCCGCGCCTAGCCTGCACGGGAGCTGCACCACCACCGGTGTGGCCCATCGCCAGCAATCGTCCTGGCGACATCGCAAGGAACAGTGTTGTGACTACAGGTACCGTCAAGTTCTTCAACGCAGAGAAGGGCTACGGCTTCATCCAGCGAGATGGCGGAGACGACGTCTTCGTCCACTTCTCGAACATCGTCGGCGAGGGGTACAAGAGCCTCGACCAGGGCCAGACCGTCGAGTTCGACGTGGCCCCCGGCCGCAAGGGCGAGGAGGCCCAGAACGTCCGGGTCGTCTGACCAGGACGGGGTCGTCTGACCGACCCCACCCCGACGAGCCGCTGGCCCCCGGGCCGGCGGCTCGTTGCGCGTCCGGGGACGATCAGGGGCCGCTGAAGGTGAGGCCGAGGCCGGCCTGCTTGCCGACGATCGGGGCGGAGTCCTCGGCGTAGCGGGCCAGCTCGGCCCGGCCGACGACGTGCCAGTGGACCTCGTCGGGCCCGTCGGCCAGCCGGAGGGTGCGCTGGGCCGCGTACATCCGGGCCAGCGGCGTCCACTGCGACACGCCGGTGGCGCCGTGGACCTGGATGGCCTCGTCGATGATCTGGCAGACCCGCACCGGCACCATGGCCTTCACCGCCGACACCCACACCCGGGCCTCGGCGTTGCCCAGCGTGTCCATGGCCTTGGCCGCCCGCAGCACCATCAGCCGCATGGCCTCGATCTCAATGCGGGCCTTGGCGATGACCTCGGTGTTCTTGCCCAGCCGGGCCAGGGGCTTGCCGAACGCCTCCCGGTTGAGGCCCCGGCGCACCATCAGCTCCAGCGCCCGCTCGGCCGCCCCGATCGAACGCATGCAGTGGTGGATGCGCCCCGGTCCGAGGCGGACCTGGCTGATCTTGCAGCGCGGGTCGCCGGCGCCGGAGGCGTAGTACTTCTCGCCGTTGATCACCCACTCGTCGCCGTCCCGGACGGCCGAGCACTGGACGTTGCGGGCGTCGGAGCTGGCCACGTCGGGCTCGGTCATGGCGAACGCCGAGCGGATCTCGCCGGCGAGCAGGGGCTCGAGCCACTGCTCCTTCTGCTCGGGGGTGCCGACCCGCTCCAGCACCTCCATGTTGCCGGTGTCGGGCGCCGAGCAGTTGAGGCACTCCGAGGCGATCGGGTTCTTGCCCAGCTCGTTGGCGATGTAGGCGTAGTCGAGGTTCGACAGGCCCTCGCCGGTCTCGGCGTCGGGGAGGAAGAAGTTCCACAGCCCCTGGGCCTTGGCCTTGGCCTTGAGCTCGTCGAGCAGCTCGAGCTGGCCCTCGCCGTAGCCCCACCGCTCGGCCCGGCCCTCGCCCCGCCGGAAGAACTCCTCGGTGGCCGGGTCGACCTCGTCGCGGATGAACGCCACGACCTTCTCGAACAACGGCACCGCGGCCTCGGACATGGCGAGGTTCATGGCGTCGTCGGTGGGCAGGCCGGAGTGCATCCCTGGTGCAGGCATGGGTCGACCCTACGCAGTCCCTCCCGGCCGTGCCGCCCTGGAGCGCGACGCCGCCGGGCGGTTTGTCGACGGTGGCCGGCGGACAGGGTGACGGGGTCCCTGGACCGCCCCCGAGGTGGCATGACCGCAGTGGCCGAACCCCGATCCGACCCACCCGCCGCCCCGGTCCGGGCCGCCCCCGCCCGGCCGTTGGTGGTGGACCTCGACGATGCTCGCGCCACCGATGTCGCCCTCGTCGGCGGGAAGGCGGCGGCCCTGGCCCGGGCCCGCCAGGCCGGGCTCGACACCGTGCCCGGCGTCGTGCTCACGACGGTGGTGAGCGAGGTCCACGACGCCGGCACCCCGCTGACCGACCTGGTCACCGACGGGGCCCATGGGGTGGGCCGGGCCGTCGCCGGGCTGGGCGACGGCCCGCTGGCGGTGCGGTCGTCGTCGGTGGTGGAGGACGCCGCGGCCTCCTCGGCGGCCGGCCAGTTCGCCACGGTGCTCGGCGTCGAGGGGGACGACGCCCTGGTCGCCGCGGTCGACGAGGTGCTGCGGTCGCGGTCGCGGGCGGGGGCGGCCGAGGAGCCGATCGCCGTCCTCGTCCAGCCCATGGTCCGGCCCGAGGTCGCGGGCGTGGCGTTCGGCGTCGACCCCGTGTCGGGGCGGACCGACCGCCGGGTCGTCACCGCGGTGCGGGGCTCGCCCGAGCCCTTGGTGAGCGGCGAGGTCGACGGCAGCCGCTGGGTGCTCGACGACCACGACCGGGTGGTGGAGGAGGCCGACGCGGCCGGGGTCGGCCCGGCCCGCGCCCGCCTGAGCGCCGTCGTGGCCCTGCTGCGTCGGGCCGACGACCTCTTCGGCGGCCCCCAGGACATCGAGTGGGCGCTGGTCGAGGACCGGCTCCTCCTGCTCCAGAGCCGCCCGGTCACGACCGTCGTCCGCGGCGTCCCGAGCGGGCCGGTGTACGGCCCCGGGCCGGTGGCCGAGACGTTCCCGGAGGCCCTGGCCCCGCTGGAGGAGGACCTGTGGGCCCCACCGCTGCGGGACGCGGTGCGCCAGGCCGTCCGCATCGCCGGCAGCGTGCCCGAGAGGACGCTCGCCGACCGGGACCTGGTGGTGACGATCGGCGGGCGGGTCGCCCTCGACCTCGACATCACCGGCGAGGACGGCGCTCCCGGGCGATGGCGTCGCCGGGTCGCGGTGGCGGCCAACGTCCGTCGCCTGCGGGCCGCCTGGCGGGTCGGCCGGCTCCAGCTCGCCCTGCCGCTGGTGGCCGACGACCTGGCCCGCACCGTCGACGCCGACCTGGAGGCGGTCCCCGACCTGTCGACCCTCACCGGCCGGCAACTGGTCGCCCTGGCCGACCGGGGCCGGGAGGCGCTGCGCAGCCTGCACGCCCACGAGATCCTCCTCGGGCTGGTGGCGGATCCCGGCGAGTCCCGCTTCACCGGTGGCTCGATCGCGCTGCGGGTGCTGGCCGAGGCCCGCCGCGAGGGGCTGACCGACGGCGAGATCGTCCGTCGGGCGCCGGTGGTGCTGGCCCTCGTGGCGCCGGCCATCGGTCGCCCCCTGGTCCTCCCGTCCGACGCCTCGGTCGCCGACCTGACGTGGGGCCCGCCCGGCGCTCCCGACGCCCAGGTCCGCCGCGAGGCCCTGCGCCTGCGGGTGCGGTGGGTGCAGGAGCTGGTCGGCCAGGCCGCCTTCGAGGTGGGCCGCCGGCTGGCTCGTCGGGGCGTGCTGGCGGAGGCCGAGCACGTGCGCTTCCTGCGCTTCGACGAGGTCGTCGGCCTGGTGACGGGGACGGCCTCGGTCGACCCCCGCCTGGTGGCCGACCGGGCCGCCGAGCACGCCGGGTCGCCCCCGCTCCCCGCCCGCTTCCAGGTCGGCGACCGGGGCCTGCCCATCGCCGTCGACGAGCCCGGCCGGGCCGGCGGGACCGGCGCGGGTGGCGGGTCCGGGCAGGGGCCGGTCACCCACGACGCCGACGACCCGCCGCCGGGGTCGGTGCTCGTGGTCGAGGCCCTCACCCCCGGGCTGGGCCCGTTGCTGCCGCGGTTGGCCGGGCTGGTGTCGGAGACCGGCAGCGTCCTGTCCCACCTGGCGATCCTCGCCCGGGAGGCCGGCATCCCGACCGTGGTCGGCCGTCGGGGCGCGGTGGCCGACCTGGCCGACGGCACGGTGGTGCGGGTCGACGGCCAGACCGGCGAGGTCGCCACCGACGCGGCGGAGGTCGGCCGATGAGGCCGGTCGCCTGGCTGGTCGGGGCCGTCACCCTGGTGGCCGCGGCGGCCTACACCGTCGTGTCACTGGCCCGGTGGGAGTGGAACCGGGCCCTGTTCTTCGCCATCCTCTTCGTCGCCGCCGAGGTGGGGCTGGCCACCGCCCTGGTGCTGCGCCGCGTGGCCCGGGTGGAGGCCCTGGTCGCCGATCGCCCCACCGAGCCCTCCCCGGCCCGGCGGGCCCTGCGCGACAGCCGGGGCGAGGCCGTCCGCTTCGCCTGGCTCCGGGTCGACCCCACCGATGTCGTCGGCCGCACCAACGTCTTCATCACCCTGCTGGTCGGTGGCGGGGTGGCGCTGTCGGGCGGGGCCTGGCTGATCGACAAGCTGGCGGCCCGCACCGTCGACCCCCAGCGGGAACGCCGGCTGGGCCACGACCTCGACTCCATCGCCTACCGGCCCGGGCTGCTGGTCGACGAGGTCGACGTGCTGGCCCGCCCCGCCCTCGACCGCGACGACCCCCGGGTCCGGGCCTTCCTCGGGGACGACCCGTGAGGACGGCGATGGTCGTCGGGCTGGCCGTGGTGGTCGCCGGCGGCATCTACCTGTTGCGGGAGGCCACGATGTCCCGGCACTACGAGACCGGTCCCGACACCACGCTGGAGGTGGTGGTGCGGGCGGCCAGCAACCGCCCCGAGCCGGGGGCGAGCCTGGAGGAACTGGCCGAGGCCCAGCTCAGCACGTGCGCCCTGGAGGTGGCGTCGGCCCGCCAGGGCGAGGTCGTCGCCGTGCCCGGCACCGACGACCAGTTCGCGGTGACGCTCCGCCCGTCGCTCGACAGCACCGACCGCAAGCAGTACGAGGGCTGCGTCGAGGACTGGGCCGTCGACCACCTCCGGCTGACCGTGGTGGCGATGACCGACGGGACGGCGGGGTGACCGCCTCGGCCGCGGCCACCCCACCGGGCCCGCCCACCCCGCGGGCGCCACCTCCCGTCGAGCGCCCGGCGGTCTCGCTCCTCCACCGCGACCCGCCGCTGACGCCGTCCCGCTTCTTCTTCCACCGTCGGGTCGTCTTCGTCGTCACCGTCGCCCTGGTGGTCGGGCTGGCCGTGCTGGCCGCGGTCGACGGCGGCTCCACGCTCGACGGCATCGACCGGCCGGTGGCCCGCTGGGTGTCGGACCACCGCACGCCGCTGCTCACCGACCTGTTCGACGCCGCCAGCCACCTGGGCGACAACCTCGTGATCTTCCCGCTCGCGGTGCTGCTGGCCCTCTGGACGGTGCGCCACTGCCGCTACCTGGCCGGGGCCCTGCTCCTCGCCGCCGCCATCCGCCCAGCCATCGAGTTCACCCTCAAGGCCCTCGTCGACCGGGCCCGGCCCGACATCGACCCGCTCGGCACCTTCCACGGCCCGTCCCACCCGAGCGGCCACCCGCTGGCCGCGGCGTCGCTGTGGGGGCTGGCCCCGGCAGTCGTCGCCATGCACGTCCGCAGCCGGGCGCTCTGGTGGGCGACGGTGGGCGCCTCGTTCACGATCATCGTGGCGGTGGCGGCGTCACGGGTCTACAAGGGCGCCCACTATCTCACCGACGTCACCGCCTCGCTGGCCTGGGCCGGGCTGTACCTGGCCTGCGTGCAGGGCGTCTTCGACCGCTTCCACCACGAGCGCGACTGCCGCCACCCCCAGCACGAGGTCCAGGTCGACGCCTGACGGGCGGCCGGATGGTCCCCGGGCCCTCTCGGACCGAACTCTGAGGCACGGCCTCACCCCGCTCGGCGCGCTGGTAGCGTCCGCGCCGGGTGACATCACGGGCATCGGGCCCGGGGGCACTGCCGGCGTGGGTCGGCACCGGAAGGGAACCATGCGGACAGGTGTCCTGGGCCGGCTCGCGCCGGCCGTCGTCGGTGTGCTGCTCGTCGTCTCGTGCTCGGGCGACGACGGTGACGAGACCACCGCGACCGAGACGACCACGACGACCGCCGACGGCGCCACGACCGACCCGGGCGAGGCCGGCGACGAGCCCGAGGCGGGGGAGGAGCACGGCGGGGCGCACTGGAACTACGACGAGGAGGACCACGAGAACGGGCCCGGCAACTGGCCCGGGGTCTGCTCGACGGGGTCGGAGCAGTCGCCCATCGACGTGGTCGAGGCCGAGGAGGCCAGCGACGCCGACCTGCCCGACATCGCCTTCGCCTACGCGGGCGACGACGGCACGACGGCGATCACCGGCACCCTGCACGACACCGGCCACGCCCTCCAGGTCGACGTCCCGACGGGCCGGACGATCACGATCCGCGACCGCGCCACCGGTGCGGACGAGGACTATGAGCTGAAGCAGTTCCACTTCCACAGCCGCAGCGAGCACGAGGTCGGCGGGGAGGACGCGCCCGCCGAGGTGCACTTCGTCCACCGGGCCGCCGACAACAGCCTCGCCGTGGTCGGGGTGCTGATCGACGAGGGGGCCGCCAACGCCGCTTACGCCACGGTGACCGACGCCGCCGGGGACCTCCCGGGAGGCGAGCACGCCACCGGTGAGAGCGCCGAGGCCCCGGTCGAGGTCGCCGTCGACCTCGACGCCCTCCTGCCCACCGACCGGACCTACTTCCGCTACGCCGGCAGCCTCACCACGCCCACCGGCCCCGACGGCGACTGCGCCGAGAACGTCGCCTGGCACGTGATGACCGAGCGCATCGAGATGGGGGCCGACCAGGTCGCCGTGTTCACCGACCGGTACGCGCCGCACGGCAACTCCCGGCCCGTCACCCGCGAGGGGGCCGACGACCTGGTGGACTCCCGGGGCTGACGCTCGACGGCAGGGTCAGCCGCCCCGCTCGCCGAGGCGGTCCTGGGCGCGGAGGAGGATGCTCAGAACCGGCAGCCAGGCCGTCCGCAGCGCCTGGGCCGGGACCCGGGGCAGCGGCGCCACCGCGAACGGGGGGAGGTCGTCGCCACAGATCGCGGTGGCCATCGCCCGGCCCAGCCAGGTGTTGAGGGCGACGCCCGAGCCGTTGCAGCCCGTCGCGTACCAGGCCCCGTCGATCCGTCCGCAGTGCGGGAGCCGGTCGCGGGTCAGGGCGACGACGCCGCCCCAGGCGCGCCAGACCGGGGCGTCGGCAAGCACCGGGTGGATGGTGCCGAGCCGGGCGTGGAGGTCGTCGCGGGCGGCGGCCACGGTGGTGTCGCTCAGCCCCTTGCGCCCACCGAACACCATCCGGCCGTCGGGGTCGAAGCGCCAGTACGAGAGCAGGTTGCGGGAGTCGTAGACCATGCGGCCCGTCGGCAGCACCGCCTCCCGCACGTCGGGGGCCAGCGGCTCGGTGGCGACGATGTACGACCCCATCGGCAGCACCCGGGCCCGCAGGCCGGGCGACGGCACCGGCGGGCCGGAGACGTGGGCGTTGAGGGCGAGCAGGACGTCGCCGCACCCGACGGTCCGGCCGTCCTCCAGCGTGACCGCCCGCCCGTCGGCCCGCACCGCGGCCACCGGCGTCGACGGCAGCAGCGTCACCCCGGCGGCCCGGGCCCGGGCGACCAGGCCGGCGTGGAACCGGGCCGGGTGGAGCCCGCCGCTGCGCTCGACCACCAGCCCGCCGACGAAGCGGTCCGAGCCGATCTCGGCGGCCAGGGCGTCGCCCGTGACGTAGCGGGCGGCGTGGCCCTGTGCCGTCAGCTCCTCGCCCAGCGACCGGAGCCGACGCGCCGACGGGCCGCCGTGGGCCAGCTCCAGCCGGCCGGTGCGGGCGTAGGCGCAGTCGATCCCGTCCGGTCCGGCGCACAGCGCCTCGACCAGGTCGAAGGCGTCCTCGACGGCCTGGTGCATCCGGCGACCGGCGTCGCCGTAGCGCGCCTCCAGTGCGGCCGGGCCGACGTGGAGCTCGGGCAGGACCATGCCGCCGTTGCGGGTGCTGGCGCCGATGCCGAGCGGCCCCCGGTCGAGGACGGCGACCGACCGGCCCCGTCCGGCCAGCTCGATGGCCGCGGCGAGCCCGCAGTACCCACCGCCGACGATCGCCACGTCGACCTCGGCCGGCACCTCGTCAGGCTCGGCCGCCAGCGGCGCCCCGGCCGTCGTGTGCCAGAGGACCTCCTCGGCGTACCCCTCCGCCCGCGGCGCGGCCACCGTCATCCGGCCCGGCCCGACCGCTGTCTCCCCGGTCCGAAGGTGGTCATCGCGCCACCCATCCGGTGGCGCGCTGCCCACGTTCGTCCGAAGTTGGTCATCGCGCCACCGATCCGGTGGCGCGCTGACCACGTTGCCGCGGCGATCGGTTCGCTGGGCCCGGGCGCTCGCTCGACGAAGGTGGTCGACGCGCCACCCATCCGGTGGCGCGGTGACCAGGTTGCGTCATGCGGTGGCCTTCCAGGCCTCCCCGACGGCGGCGAGGGCGCGGTCGACCTCCTCCCCGGTGATCACGAGGGGCGGCATGAACCGGACGACCTGGCCCTGGACGCCGGCGTTCATCAGGATCACCCGGCCCTCGGTGAGGCAGTGGCGGATCAGCGCCGCGCTGCGGGCCGGGTCGGTCTCCAGGGCGACCATCAGCCCGAGGCCGCGCACCTCGGCCTCGGCCCCGACGATCGACCGCAGCCCGTCGGCCAGCTGGGCGCCCCGGGCGTTCACCTCGTCGAGGAAGCCGGGCGCGGTCACCACGTCGGTGGTCGCCAGGGCGGCGGCGCAGCCGATGGGGTTGCCGCCGTAGGTGCCCCCGTGGGAGCCGACCGGCCACCGCTCCATCAGCTCGGCTCGGGCACCGATGGCCGAGATCGGGAAGCCGGAACCGAGCCCCTTGGCCAGCACGAGCACGTCGGGCTCCAGGTCGTGGTGCTCGACGCAGAACATCCGGCCGGTGCGGCCGAAGCCGGTCTGGA
>CAYQGF010000124.1:0-9059 GCA_964416885.1 uncultured Iamiaceae bacterium | reverse complement strand
TGACCGGCAGCTCGGCGCCCCGGTCGGTGGTCGCGGCCTCGGCCAGGCACTCCCATGCCTCTCGCACCGCGCTCGGGTCGGAGGGCTCGCCCTGAGCATCCCAGGCGCCGGTCCCGCAGGACCAGGGGAGGGGCTCGCGGAGCGTGAACACCGAGGGGACGGTGAGGGCCGGTGTCGGGCCATCGGTCGTCAGGTCGCAGGTCGGCTGGTCGGCCGGCCCGGAGAGGGCCAGGACGGCGAGCGTCGGTCCGCCGACGGTGACCCGCCCCGAGCACCGGGCCGGAGCGGCCTCGTCGTCGCCGGCCGGGCTGCCGTCGGCGTCGGTGGTGCACGAGAAGCGCCCGCACACCCAGGACCTGACCTCGACCTCCCACGTCGACCCGACCGGCGCGCCCTGGATGAAGGCCAACGAGGTGCCCGGCTCGACCGGCCGGGGGCCGGGCCAACGAGGGGTCGGGCAGGGCTGGCTGTCCTCGCACACCGGGGTGAGGGCGACCGAGTGGACGGTCGCGGCCCGGACGGCGGAGAGCCCGGCGGTGTCCACGACAACGTCGAGCTCCACGTCCTCCGTCGGTCCGGCGACGTCGGTGGAGGGGGTGGGGTTGGTCATCACCGCGTCGTGGTTGCCGTCGCGGCCGGCCCACACCGTGGCGGCGGCGAGGACGGCGAGGACGACGGCCGCGGCGAGGGCCCAGCGTCCCGCTCGGGCGCGTCCGCGATGCCGGGCGCGCAGGGCCGGCCCGCCCACCAGGTCGGTCGCCGGGTCGGTGGCGGCCGCCCAGCGGGCCAGGGCGGCGGCCAGGCCGGGCGGGAGGTCGGCGTCGTGGTCGGTCACGTCGGGTTTCCTCCGTCGTCGATGGTGGCGCCCAGCTCCCGGCGGAGCCGGTCGAGGGCGCGGGCCGCGTGGTTGCGCACGGTCGACACCGAGACGTCGAGCAGGTCGGCGACCTCGGGCGTCGACCAGCCGCAGCCGTGCAGCAGGTAGACCGCGACCCGTTGGCGCTCCGGCAGGGCCGCCAGGACGGCGGCGAGGTGTGGTTCCACGTCGGGGATCTCGACGGTCGGTTCGGGGGGCCGCCGCCTCCTCCTCCGATCGTCGCCGTCGCGGTCGTCGTCGAGGGGCAGGTGCTGGTCCGGCACCCGGATGCGGCTGCGGGCGACGGTGTAGACGTAGCCGGCCGGGTTGCCCATCGCCCGCACCCGGTTCCAGCGGCGCCAGGCGTGCACGAGGGCATCCGCGGTCGCGTCCCGGGCCGCCTCGGGCCCGGCGACCGGCACCAGCGCCCGTCGGACCCGGGGCTCGACCTCGGCCACGAAGACGTCGAACCCGGCGGCCTCCACGTCGGGTAGAGGGCTCGGGGTGCTCGGATCGGTCACATGAGGTCCCGATCGGCCCGGAGAGGGTGTGGTCGAGGTGGGGAGACGGTAGACCTCCGGCCATGGCTGATCGCGACCGCGCCGACTTCTGGTTCGACCCCCTCTGCCCGTGGTGCTGGATCACCTCGCGGTGGATCCTCGAGGTGGAGAAGGTGCGCGACATCGACGCCACCTTCCACGTCATGAGCCTGGCCGTGCTCAACGAGGGCCGTGACCTGCCCGAGCGCTACCAGGAGCTGATGGAGAAGGGCTGGGGGCCGGTCCGGGTCGCCATCGCGGTGGAGCGCGACCACGGCCAGGAGGGGCTGTCGGCGTACTACACGGCCGTCGGCACCCGCATCCACGACCGGCACGAGGAGGACCTGCCCGCGGTGGTCGAGGCCGGCCTGGCCGACGCCGGGCTGCCCGCCGACCTGTTCCGCTACTACGACACCGACGAGCTCGACGACGCCCTCCGCACGAGCCACCACGAGGGCATGGACGCGGTCGGCGACGACGTCGGCACCCCCACGATCCACGTCAACGGCGTGGCCTTCTTCGGCCCGGTCCTGAGCCGCATCCCCCGGGGCGAGGACGCCGGCAAGGTGTGGGACGGTGCCGTCCTCCTCGCCGGCTACCCCCACTTCTTCGAGCTCAAGCGCACCCGCCACGAGTCCCCCGAGTTCGACTGAACCCTCGAACTTTGAGCGGAAAAGACCGCGGATCGGAACAAGGCACTCAAAGTTCGGAGCAATAGAAGGGCGCGCTCATGGCATCGGGGGCGGGACGGCCCGGGCTACGGGGTGAGGGGCATCGCCTCGGGCGGGGCGCAGCCGTCGACCTCGGGGCCGGGCACCAGGTCGAGGAGGGCGACCCCGAGGCACTGCTCGACCGTCCAGTCGGCGCCGTCGACGCCGGGGTGGACCAGGTCGACGTCGCGGAGGCCGTTGACCCGCCAGACCAGGGGCCGGCCCTCGTCGTCGGTCGTCCACCACTCGGCGGTCCGGTCGTCGGCCTGGGCCCGGGCCAGGCAGTGGCCGGCGTCCTCGGCCGTGCCTCCGTCGGGGACGACGCACTCTGCGTCGGGCGGTGTCCGGAGCGACCACCCCGGCGGCACGGTGAGCGACGGGACGGCGTCGACCCACTCCGCGGTGCAGTCCGAGGCCGCGAGCCGCACGACCAACACCCGGGCATCGGGCTGGTCGGGCGGCGGCGGCCCGGCCAGGCAGAGGTTGCCGACACCGCCCCGATCGCCCGGCCCGTCGATGCGGACCCCGACCCAGTCCGTGCCGCTGGGGACGGCGAGGTCGTCGGCGATCATCGCCACGGGCCGGTCGGCGTCGGCGTCGGCGCCGAGCACGGTCCCGGTCGCGACCGACGTGTCCTCGTCGCCCAGGTGCAACGTCCAGCGCCACCGGGCCGGTTCGGCCCCGAACGGCAAGTCGGTGCCGTCGAGCACCACATCGACGGGCCGGCTCCCGGGCCGGGTCGTGGTGGTGGTGCTCGGCGGGGGAGGGGGCGGGTCGAGGAGGGGGACGTCCAGGGGCAGCGGCTCCTCGGCCCCGCACCCCGTGAGGCGGGCGCCGCCGTGGTCGTACCCGGTGATGCCACCGTCGGGCGTCGTCGTGTCGATGTTGCCGTGCTCGATGTCGATGCCGTCGCAGCGGACCCGGGCCCAGCCCGCGGTCCCCTCCAGGCCCTGGTCGCGGATGGCCTCGATGCGGTGACCGTCCACCGGCTCGGGGAGCACCCGCCACCAGCTCCGGGTGAGGCCGTCGCCCGGTTGGGGCTCGGCGACGGGGACCTCGACCGGGGTGCCGGTGGCGACGGCGTCCTCGATGCACCGCAGGGTGGCGAGGGCGGCCTGGGGGTCCGACGAGCGGGCCATCCCGTTGACGTCGAAGCTGGCCGCCCCGCACGACCAGGGCAGCTCGTCCCGCAGGGTCCAGGCCGGCGGGACGGTCAGCTCGACGCCCCGGTCGGTGGGGAAGCCGCAGGCGAGCCCGCCGTCGGCCGTGGTCCCGTAGCCGACGAGGACACGTGACTCCGTCGCCCCGACGTCGAGAGGGAGCGCGCACTGCACCCGTTCGACCGCGGCGGTCGGGGTGCCGTCCAGGCCCGGGGCGCCGCAGCTCTCGGCGCCGCTGGCACCCGTGGTGCAGTCGAAGCGCTGGACCAGCAGGGTCCACCGGCCCGGGGCGAGGGGGCGGTCGACGACCAGGGAGGTGCCCGGCACGAGCGGCCCGGCCAGCACGTCGTCGCGGCCGTCCGGGTCGCGCAGCACGACCCGGTAGGCCACGTTCCACCACGACGGGTCGATGTCGGGCGCTTCGATCACGACCTGGGTCCGGGTGCCGGGGCCTCCGTCCTCGTCGGCCGGGCCGGTCGTGACCTGTCCATCGTCGGGCCCGGTGACGATCGCGGCCATGGCGGCGGCGAGGCCGAGCACGACGAGCGCCACGGCTGCCACCACCCACCGGCGGTGCCGGGCCGGCCTCGCCTCGCCGCCGTGCCGGGGCCGGGAACGGACGTCGTCGGGCGTGACGGGGTCGGTCCCGGGGTCGGTGGCGGTGGCCCAGGCCTCCAGCGCCGCGGTCAGGTCGCGCTCGGTGCGATCGGTCATGCGTCCTCGCTCTCGGTGACACCGAGCGTCCGCCGCAGCGAGGCCAGGCCCCGTTCGGTGTGGTTGCGGACCGTGGGGACGCCGACGCCCAACACCTCGGCCACCTCGGGCAGCGACCACCGGCACCCGACCCGCAGGTAGACGGCGACCCGTTGGCGTTCGGGGAGAGCGGCCAGCGCCCGCGCCAACCCGGGCTCGACGGCCGGGAAGCGGTCACCGCCGGCCAGCCCGGCCGGGAGCTCGACGGTGGCGGGCAGGCGCCGGGGGAGCCGGCTGCGGGCGACCCGGTAGACGTACCCGGCCGGGTTCGCCATCGCCCGGACCCGCTCCCACTGGCGCCAGGCGTGGACCAGGGCATCGGTGGTGGCGTCCCGGGCCGCGTCGGGGCCGGCCACCGCGACCAGCGCCCGCCGGACCCGCGGCCCCACCTCGGCGACGAACGCCTCGAAGGCCGTGTCGGCCTCCTGTCGCTCCTCCGTCATCGCACCCACACCCCACCAGAAAGGGGGGCGGGGCGCCGAACGGTCACATCAGATCTGGGACTGGTGGTCGGCCCAGTAGGGGTCGCGGAGCTTGCGCTGCGTCGACCTCCACGAGGCCGCCAACGGCGTGTGGCTCCCCGGGGCGAGCGTTCCCTTCGACGCCCGGCGGGATCGGCCTCACCATCAGAGTGTGCACACCGGCCGGTACCGTGAGGCGGTGGAACGGGACTTGAGGGTCGCCCGTCGACGGGTGGTCGCCCTAGCGGTCCTGACGAACATCCGCAGCGCCCTGCGGACCGATAGCTACCCGCGATGAGCGTCGAGGTCTACAAGGGCATCACCGAGGAGGGTTCTGACTCGTTTGTGGTCCATCCGGGCTTGACGCGGGCGGAGCACATCCGGATGGTGTCGTTGTTCGGTGAGCCGTTGGCCGCGTCGTGGAGGCCGGTGTGGCTCGCGGCGGCGGCGAACAGCGACGATGGGCGGGTGGCGTTCCGTTTCGACGTCACCGACGGTGGAGGGTCGTTGTTGTTGCGTCCGAGTGGTCGGGCGGTGCTCGATGAGGTGCTGGGTCCTCATGGGGAGATGTTGCCGGTCGAGGGGGAGGGGGAGGAGGGGCCGTTGTGGTTGTTCAACTGCACGACGGTGGTGGAGGCCTTCGACTGGGGGGCGATAGAGGCCGAGGCTGCCTCGCGCGGCCTGCTGCCGTACATCGACCTGGAGGACGGCACCGGGCACGTGGGCCTCTTGGGCGACCCGATCTTCGTCCCCGAGCGGGTCCCCGACGTGCCGGTGTTCAAGGTCCGCAACGTCGCCCACCTGTACCTGACCCGTTCGTTCGTGGACACGGTGCGCGCGTCCGGCCTGCGAGGCCTGGTCTTCCGCCGTGTCTGGCCCCCGACCCCCGATCGCCGGTCGTGAGGAGTGCTTCCATCCGGTGGGCCCGCGTCAGATCTGGGACTGGTGGTCGGCCCAGTAGGGGTCGCGGAGCTTGCGCTTGATCAGCTTGCCGTTGGGCTCCCGGGGGAGGGCGTCGACGAAGTCGACCGAGCGGGGGAGCTTGAACTTGGCCAGCCGGGTCGCGGCCCACTCCAGGATGTCGGTCTCGACCTCGGGTGTGCCCTCGACCCCCTCGGGGGTCTCGACGACCGCCTTGATCTCCTCGCCCCAGTCGGCGTGGGGGATGCCGAACACGGCGACGTCCTGCACCGCCGGGTGGTTGATCAGCTCGCCCTCGATCTCGGCCGGGTAGATGTTGACCCCGCCCGAGATGATCATGTCGCTCTTGCGGTCCCGGAGGTACAGGTAGCCGTCGGCGTCGAGCTCTCCCATGTCGCCGACGGTGAAGAAGTTCTCGATCCGGTTGGCCTTGGTCTTGGCGTCGTCGCCCTTGTACTCGAAGTCGGCCATGAGCTGCATGTAGACGGTGCCGACCTGGCCGGGGCCGAGCTGGGTGCCCTCGTCGTCGTAGATGCGGATCTCGGAGCCGGGCCAGGCGGTGCCGACGGAGCCGGGCCGCTCCAGCCACTCCCTGGCCGAGATGAGGGTGCCGCCGCCCTCGGTGGCCGCGTAGTACTCCTGGATGGTGTCGCCCCACCACTCGATCATCCGGCGCTTGATCTCCGGCGGGCACGGGGCGGCGCCGTGGACCATGTTCCGCAGCGACGCCACCGAGTACCGGGCCCGGGCCTCCTCGGGGAGGTCGAGCAGCCGGACGAACTGGGTCGGCACCATGTGCGAGTAGGTGACGCCGTAGCGGTCGATCAGGCGCAGGGTCTCCTCGGCGCTCCACCGGTCCATCAGCACGACGGTGTGGCCGAGGGCCAGGGCGTTGCCGGTCCACATCAGCACGGCCGTGTGGTAGAGCGGCGACACGGTGAGGTGGACGTGCCCGTCGTGGGGGGCGATGCCGAACAGGTTGGGCAGGTAGCCCATCAGCTCGGCCATGTCGCTGGGGTCGATGGCCGCCAAGGGGCGGCGGACGCCCTTGGGGCGTCCGGTGGTGCCGGAGGTGTAGTGCATGGCGGCGCCGGTGGTGCGACCCTCCGGGGCGGAGGTCGGCTGGCCGTCGAACAGGTCCGAGGAGGGGCGGAAGCCGTCGATCGCCCCCACCGCGAAGCGGCCCGAGGCGGGGAAGCCGGCCTCGTCGGCGGCCGCGGTGGCGACCTCGGCGAAGCGCTCGCTGGCCACGAACGCCTTGGCCTCGCTGTCGGTGAGGATGTAGGCGACCTCGGGGCCGACCAGGTGCCAGTTGACCGGCGTGATGCGGATGCCGACCTGGAGGGCGGCGAGGAACAGCTCGATCAGCTCGATGCCGTTGGGCAGGAGCACGGCCAGGGTGTCGCCCTCGCCCAGCCCGAGCTCGCGCAGGGCGTGGGCCGCCTGGTTGGCCCGGGCGAGGAGGTCGCCGGCCCGGTGCTCGTCGCCCTCGGGGCCGACCACCGCGAGCCAGTCGCCGTCCGCCTCCGCCAGCCGCCAGAACCCGAGGTCTCCCATGTCCGGACCGTAGTCGAACTGGAACCTGTTCTATTTCGGTGGCCCGGTCGCCGGCCCGGGCTCGCGGGGAGGTGGGCGACGAGCCGTGCCAGGATGGGGCCGCAGCTCGGTGGAAGGGGCGTGGCATGACGAGTCGACGGGACCGGGGCCGGGCGTGGTCGGTCGCCACCGCCACCGCGGTGGCCGCGGCGATGGTGGCGCTCGCCGGCCTGCTCGTGGCGGCCGTGCCCGCTGGCGCGGACGAGGGGCCGACGCTGACGGTCAGCCCCGCCACCGGCGTCCTCGACCGCCAGCCCATCTCGGTCAGCGGCACCGGCCTCCCACCCGGGACCTTCATCCTCGTCCAGTGCGCCGGCGACGTGTGCTCCGCTGCGCCCAGCCCGCCGCCCACGCCCACGTACCCGGTCAACAGCGAGGTCGTGACGGTCGCGGCCGACGGGACGTTCGACGCCACGGTCCGCATCGACCGCCAGATGCCCGGCGCGCCCAGCTGCCTCGAGGTCACCTGCACCGTGCGGGGCGTCTCGGTCGCGAACTTCCAGAGGACCTACACGTCCGGCCCCATCGAGGTCGCCGCCACCGGCACCTACCGGTGGCCCCAGGCCACCCTGACGGCGGCGTCGCGGCCCGTGGTCGATCGGGGCACGGTGGCCGTGCGGGGCTCGGGCTACGACCCCCGGGTCGGCTCGGTCTTCTACCGGACGCGGGGCCTGGCCAACACCGAGGTGTGCCGGGCCGTGGCCGCCCCCACCGCGGCCGACTGCGTCGTGTCGGAGAGCTCGTTCGAGAGCCTGTTCGACATGGGGATGATCGCGACCGGCGCCGGCACCGTCGACGGCGAGGTACGGGTCGTGCGCCACCTCGCGCTGCCGTCGGGCCGGTGGGACTGCGCCCGCCAGGGCTGCACCCTCGCCCTGACCCAGTCGGGCGACCCGGTGAGCAACCGCGTCCCGCTGACGTGGGCACCGGAGTGGGCGCCGTACGCCTCGGTCGACGCCTTCCTCGACCAGGTGGTGACGCCGGTCCTCGGCCGCGCCCCGACCCCGGCCGGGCGGGCCCGGCTGCGCGCCGGGCTGGTCGCCCGCACGACCACCGCCGTCGACGCGGTCCGCGAGGTGGCGGCCTCGTCGGTCCGGGACGCCGACGTGGGCGAGGTCGTCCGCATCTACCGGGCCTTCTTCGACCGGAACGTCGAGACCGGTGGCCTCCGCTACTGGGTGCAGCGGGTGCGGGCGGGGATGACCCCGCTCCAGATGGCCCGCTCCTTCGGGGGCACGCCGGAGTTCCGGGCCCGCTACGCCGGGCTGGGCAACGCCGAGGCCGTCACCGTCACCTACCGGGCCGCCCTCGGGCGGGAGCCGAGCGCCGCCGACGTGGCGTACTGGCGGGGCCGGCTCGACGCCGGGATGAGCCGGGCCGACATGGTGTACTCGTTCGCCCGCACCCCTGAGCTGCGCCGGCGCACGGCCCGGGCCACGCAGGTCGCCATCGTCACCCTGGTGCTGCGGAACGTCGCCCCCACGACGGGCGAGGTCGCGGCCGGTCCGGGCCCGGTGACGGCGCAGTTCCTGGCTGACCGGTACGGCTGAGGGGGGCCACCCCGAGCCGTCGCGCCGGCGTGACGGTGTCGGCTCCCTACGGTGGCGGCATGCGCACCCGACGCACCGTCCCCCTCCTCCTGCTGGCCCTCGCCCTGGGGGTGGTCGCCTGCGGGGACGACGACGGCGACGCCACGGTCCCGACCACCGAGGCCACGCCCACCAGCGACGACGGCGGGACCACCACGACCACGACCGCCGAGGGAACGTCGACCACCACCAGCGACGAGGGCTCCACCACCACCACCACCACCACCGACGGCGGGGCGTCGACGCCGACCGGACCGGTGCCCGACGGGGAGCTGCCCGGCGAGCCGATCGACATCTTCCCCTACGAGGGGGCGAACCTGGCCGTGGTCGGCGTCGAGGCCGGTGCCACCCTCAACGTCCGGGGTGGCCCGGGCACATCCTTCGCGGTGGCCGTCGAGCTCGACCCCCAGGCCGTCGGCTTCACCGCCACCGGCCGCAACCGCACCCTCGACGACGGCTCGTTCTGGAGCGAGG
>CAYQGF010000123.1:6559-9163 GCA_964416885.1 uncultured Iamiaceae bacterium | reverse complement strand
CGTTGAGGTAGATCGCCGCCTTGTCGAGGTTGGTCTTGACGCTGGTGAGCAGGGCGGCCAGGTACTCGATGCGGTAGTTGGCCTTGAGGTAGGCGGTCTGGTAGCTGACGAAGCCGTAGCCGTAGGCGTGGGACTTGTTGAAGGCGTAGTCGGCGAAGTTCTCGATGGTGGCGAAGAGGTCCTCGCCCAGCGCGCGGCCGTAGCCGGTGGCCTCGCAGCCGTCGACGAACTTGGCCTTCTCGGCCGCCATGACCTCGCGCTTCTTCTTCCCGCACGCCTTGCGGAGGTTGTCGGCGTCGGCCAGCGAGTAGCCGGCGAACTGCTGCGACATCCGCATCATCAGCTCCTGGTAGATCATCAACCCGAAGGTGTCCTCCAGGATCTCCTTGGCGTCGGGGTGGGGGTAGGAGATCTCCTTGCGGTTGTTCTTGATGTCCGCGTAGTCGTTGTGCATGTTCACCCCCATCGGCCCCGGGCGGTACAGGGCCACGAGGGCGGCGACGTCCTCGAAGGTGGTGGGCGCCATGCGGCGGAGCAGGAGGCGCAGGCCGCTGCCCTCGAACTGGAACACGCCGATCGAGTCGCCCTTGCGGAGCATCTCGTAGGTGGGCTCGTCGTCGAGCGGCGGGGCGTCGATGTCGACGTCGACACCCCGGAAGTCCTTGATGAGGGCGAGGGCGTCGGTGATGACGTCGAGGTTCCGCAGCCCCAGGAAGTCCATCTTGAGCAGGCCCAGCTCCTCGACGCCGCCCATCTCGTACTGGGTGACGACCGGCGCCTCCTCCAGCGTCTGGCCGGGGCCGGGCTTGCGCTGGATCGGCAGGTACTCGGTGAGGGACTGGTCGGTGATCACCACCGCGGCGGCGTGGATGCCGTCCTGGCGGCGCAGGCCCTCGAGGCTCTTGGCCACGTCGACGACCCGCTTGACCTCGCCGTCGTCGTCGTACATCTTCCGCAGCTCGGCGGCCCGCTCGTAACCGTCCTTGAACTTCTCGTTGAGGTCGAGGCAGGCGTAGAGCGGGGTGTCGCGGCCCATCACCAGCGGCGGCATGGCCTTGGCCACCTTGTCGCCGACGGCGTAGGGCAGGCCGAGCACCCGGGCCGCGTCGCGGACCGCGGCCCGGGCCTTGATGGTGGAGAAGGTGACGATCTGGGCGACGTGGTCGCGCCCGTAGCGCTCGGCCGCGTAGCGGATCATCTCGTCCCGGTACCGGGAGTCGAAGTCCATGTCGATGTCGGGCATCGAGACGCGGCTGGGGTTGAGGAAGCGCTCGAACAGCAGGTCGTACTCGATCGGGTCGATGTCGGTGATGCGCAGGCAGTAGGCCACGGCGCACCCGGCGGCCGAGCCCCGGCCGGGGCCGACCCGGATGTCCATGTCGCGGGCGTGCTTGATCAGGTCCCAGGTGATGAGGAAGTAGGCCGAGAACCCCATGTCGTCGATGACCTGGAGCTCGTAGGCGAGCCGCTCGACGACCTTGTCGGGCAGGTCCCTCCCCCACCGCTCCTGGGCGCCGGTCATGGTGAGGTGGCGCAGGTAGTCGGTGCCGGTCTCGAAGCCCTCGGGGAGCGGGAAGCTCGGCAGCTTGGAGTCGCCGAACTCGATCTCGACGTCGGCCCGCTCGGCGATCCACAGGGTGTTGTCGCAGGCCACCTCCAGGTCGCGGAACAGGTACCGCATCTCGGCGGCCGACTTGAGGTAGTGGCCCGAGCCCTTGAACTTGAACCGCTCGTTCTCCCCCTGGGAGATCAGGGCACCGGTCTGCACGCAGAGGAGGGCGTCGTGGCCCTCGGCGTCGTGGGCGTGGGTGTAGTGGCTGTCGTTGGTGGCGAGCAGCGGGGCGCCGATGCGCTTGGCGATGTCGACCAGCAGCGGGTTGGTGCGGTGCTGCTCGGGGATGCCGTGGTCCTGGAGCTCGACGAAGAGGTTGTCGGGCCCGAAGATGTCCTGGAGGGTGGCCGCCTTGCGGAGCGCCGTCGGGTAGTCACCGGCCAGCAGCGACTGGAGGACGTGGCCGCCCAGGCAGCCGGTGGTGGCGATGACGCCCTCGGCGTGGTCGGCCAGGATCTCCCAGTCGACCTTGGGCTTGCGGTAGTAGCCCTCCATGAACGCCCGGGAGGCGAGCTGGATCAGGTTGCGGTAGCCGACGTTGCTCTCGGCCAGCAGGGTGAGGTGGTAGTAGGCCTTCTTGCCGCCGTCGCCCTCGCCGCCGGTGTCGTCGACCTTGCCCCGGGTCTGGATCCGCTCGGTGCGGTGCTCGTGGGCCATGTAGGCCTCGAAGCCGAGGACCGGGTTGATGCCCTGCTTCTTGCACTCCTTGTAGAAGGGCAGGACCCCGTACATGTTGCCGTGGTCGGTGATGCCGAGGGCCGGCTGCCCGTCGGCCGCGGCGGCGGCCACCACCGACTCGATGCGCGAGGCCCCGTCGAGCATCGAGTACTCGGTGTGGGTGTGCAGGTGGGTGAACGAGTCGCCCACGAGTCCTCCGTGCTGCTCGGATCGACGAAGCCGACGCCACCGGCGCCGTGGTCCACAGCGTGTCCCCAGGCGCTGTCCACACCCTGTGGAGAACTACACCGCTGTGGTTTCGGACCGTACCACCA
>CAYQGF010000123.1:2149-6459 GCA_964416885.1 uncultured Iamiaceae bacterium | reverse complement strand
CGCTGTCCACACCCTGTGGAGAACTACACCGCTGTGGTTTCGGACCGTACCACCACGCCCGCTCCCCCACCACTGCCGGCCCGGGCGCCCCTATCCACGCGAACTTTGAGTGGTCTGTTCCGCCTGGCGGTCTTTTCCGCTCAAAGTTCGCGGGGACGGTCTGTCCTAGAGGTAGGTGCCGGGGCCGGGCTCGCCCATGCCACCGGGGCGCGGGCCGGGGGCGCCCGGGCCACCCGGAACGCCCGGGCCGCCGGGGCCGCCCGGGCCGATCTGACGGCGCATGTCCTCGAGCTGGGCCCGGGCCGCCATCTGCTGGGCGAACAGGGTGGCCTGGATGCCGTGGAACAGGCCCTCCAACCACCCGACGAGCTGGGCCTGGGCGATCCGCAGTTCGGCCTCCGAGGGCACCTGGGCCCCCTCGCCGAACGGGATGGCCACCCGGTCGAGCTCCTCCCGCAGGTCGTCGGAGAGCGCCGAGCCCAGCTCCCGCAGCGACGTCTCGTAGATCTCCCGCAGACGGGTGCGGGCGGCCTCGTCGAGGTCGGCCGTGCGCACCTCCTCCAGGAGCTGCTTGATCATCGACCCGATCCGCATGAGCTTCGCCGGTTCCTCGACGGCCTCACGGCGCTCCTCGGCGGCCTCGGCGTCGGTGTCGACCAGCTCGGGCTGGACGGAGTCGGACGAGTCGGACGGGGGCTCGGTCGCGGACATCGCTGCCTTCCTGAACGGGGCGGGGCCGGCCACCGTAGTACCGTCGACACCGTGAGCCACCGGCCCCGACCGGCGGGCCGCACTGGGGCGCCGGCGCAGCCCGTTGCCGCCCTCGTCCTCCTCCTCGTCAGCGCGGCCCTGGTGGGCCTGCCCCTCGGGGGTGTGGGCCCGGGCGGCCGCGCCCCCGCCGCCGCCCAGGAGACACCGACCGACCCGGGCTCGACCGACCCGAGCCCGTTCGACCCCGAGGCCCCGTTGGTCGACCCCGTCGACCCGGAGCTGGTGGACGAGGTGCTCGCCGCCACCACCCGGCTGGCCGAGCTCGACGCCGCCATCACCGCCACCCAGACCGACATCGCCGCGGCCGACCAGGCGCTCGTCGACCTGGGCGAGGAGACGGCCTCGACCCGCGACGCCATCGCCACCACCAACGACGAGATCGTCGACCGGCAGGACGAGATCGACGCCACCCGGCGCTCGATCGCCGACCTGGAGGCCCAGCTCCGGCTCCGCATCCTCGACGCCTACCTGGCCGGCGCCCGCGGCGACATCGGGGCCCTCGGCAGTACCGACATCCGGGAGATCGACCGCCGCCTCACCCGCCGGGTGATCTCCGAGTCCCACGCCGCGGCCGACGAGGAGGTCGCCGACCAGCTCCGGGCCGAGCGCCGCCGGCTCGACCGCCAACGGGCCGACCTCGAGGACGAGCGCGACCGCCTCGACCGCCGGGAGGCCGACCTGACCGCCCTGGCCGAGCAGGTCACCGAGGTCCGGGCCGAGCGGGCCGACCTGCTGGCCCAACTGGCCGAGGACCGGGTCGAGGCCGATGCCGTCGCGACCCGGGCCGAGGCCGCGCTGGGCCTGGCCCTGGCGTTCGTCGACGACCAACTGGCGGCCCTGGCCGCCATCGGCATCGACGGCACCGCCGGGCTCCCGCCCGCCGGCTTCGCCCTCGACGGCCAGCCGCTGTGCGAGGCGGCCGGGATCGTCGTGGCCTGCCGGATCGCCGAGGACGTGACCTTCATGGTCGCCGCGGCCCAGGCCGACGGCGTGACCCTCGCCGGGAGCGGCTTCCGCTCCACCGCCCAGCAGATCGCCCTCCGCGCCGCCCACTGCGGCGGCGACATCTACCTGACGCCGGCCGATGCGTGCAGCCCGCCCACGGCCCGCCCCGGGTCCTCGCAGCACGAGCTGGGCCTGGCCATCGACTTCGAGGACTGCTCGGGCCGCTCGACGCCGTGCTTCGTCTGGCTGTCCGAGCACGCCGAGGAGTACGGCCTGCGCAACCTCCCCTCCGAGCCCTGGCACTGGAGCACCACCGGCAACTGACGGCGGGGCCCTTCGTCGAGGCTCAGGTCCCGACGGCGACCAGGCAGGGGACGAGCATCTCGTCGCTCGTGAGGGAGCCGTGCCGGCCGACGAGGACGAACGGGCCGGTGTCGGCGTCGTCGTGGAAGCTCACCGGCTCCCGGGCGACCAGGGCGACGTCGCCCAGCCGGCTGCGGGCCGCGTCGGTGACGTGCGGGCCCCACCAGCCGTCCTCGATCGTCTCGTCGCGGGTGACGACCCACGCCTCGGCTCCGTGGTGGGCGGCCGCGGCCTCGTGGAGGGCAGCAGCCCGGCCGGGGCGGGCGTGGAGCCAGCGGAACCGGCCCTCGCCGGACTGGAAGGCCAGGTGGGGCAGCAGGTCGCGGTGCAGGTGCACGATGTTGTCGCCGACGTCGACCTGACCGTGGTCGGCGGTGACGACCACCGCCGCACCCGGTGGCAGGACGTCGATGATGTCGGCCACCAGCCGGTCGGCGAAGGCCACCTCGGCGTCGAAGTGCTCGCCCAGGCCGTACTCGTGGGACACCTTGTCGACGCCGTCGTAGTAGGCGTAGACGAACGGCTCGCCGGCCCGCAGCAGCCGTCCGACCTCGGTGACGAGCGTCGACGGGACGCGGTAGCCGTTGAAGCGGACCTCGCAGAGGTGGGCGCCGCTGAAGCCCGACGAGGCGAACTCGGCCTTGGTGACGACCGCCGGGCGCTGGCCCAGGAAGGCCGGGTGCGTCTGGAACTCCTCCGGGTCGATCCGCTTGCGGGCGTCGCCGTCGGGCGTCGACCAGCGCAGGATGTTGAGCACCTCGCTGTCGACCGCGACGCGGTAGCCGACCACGCCGTGCTCGCCGGGGGGCAGCCCGGTGGCGATCGACGTGAGGGCCGTGGCGGTGGTCGTCGGGGTCACGCTGGTGATCGCCTGACCGGCCATGCCGGCGAGGGTCGGGGCCAGGTGACGGCGGGCCTGGAGCTGGTCCCAGCCCAGGCCGTCGAGCACGAGCAGCACCACCTGGTCGGCCTCGGCCGCGGCGGCCGGCAGCCAGTCCGGCGTGACCGGCCCCGGCTCCAGCAGGGCGGGAACCAGGCTCGAGATGCATGCACCCCCGTAGTCGGGGATCAACGGATGCACTCCCACAGGTATGGACCCTTCCGTCGCCCCGGACCTGCCCGGGAGCGGGTGCGACCCTACAGCGCCGGACCTGCCGCGCCCACCGGGACCGTCGGGCCACACCGGGGCGGGGGCCACCCCGTACGATGAGCGCCATGAAGGTCTCGACCCGGGGTGACTACGCCTGCCGCGCCCTGCTGTCGCTGACCCTCCACCCGGAGGAGGTGCCCACCTCGGTGCGCGACATCGCCGAGCGCACCGGGCTCCCCCAGCCCTACCTGGAGCAGATCCTCCTCGCCCTCAAGGGGGCCGGGCTGGTGCGCTCCAAGCGCGGCGTCGGCGGCGGCTACGTGCTGGCCCGCGACCCCTCCGAGATCACCCTGGCCCAGGTGGTGTCGGCCGTCGACGGCCCGATCGTCGTGGGCGACTTCGGCGAGCCCCACCAGAACGGGGCCTGCGACCACGAGGGCCAGTGCGTGCTGCTGGCGGTGTGGGCCGATGCGGGCCGTCAGATGCGCACGCTGCTGGAGGCCCGCACCCTGGCCGACATCGCGGCCATCACCCAGGGCCAGGCCGCCTGGCCCGAGCCCGCCACCTGAGCCATCCGGCCCCAGCCCCACCCCCACCCCCACCCCTCGAACTTTGAGCGGAAAAGACCGCTCAGCGGAAGAGATCACTCAAAGTTCGCGCTGATGGGCCGGGGCGAGGAGCGAGCGGCCGGTCTCGGGGTCGAAGAGGTGGACGGCGCGGGCGTCGACCCACAGCTCCTGGTCGCTCTGCTCGGACGCCTCGCTGGTGACGTCGAGCCGGGCCACGACCTCGGCCGTGTCCTCACCGCTGACGCCGATGGCGACCTTCTCCAGGTCGGCGGCCAGGTCGGTGAGGGTGTCGGCGGCCGAGCCCTCGACCTCGAAGTGGGCGAACATCTCCGAGCCCAGCCACTCGATCACGTCGACGTGGGCGGTGAACGTCGCCCCCGGGGCCTCCTGGTCGCCCACCAGCCCGGCGTCCTCGAAGTTCTCGGGCCGGATGCCGGCGATGACGTCGCCACCGGCCCCGTCGGCCAGCCGGTCGGTGACCTCGGGCGGCAGGTCGAGCTCGACCATCGGGAGGGTCAGGCGGTGGCCGTCGAGCTGGGCCGGCAGCAGGTTCATGGCCGGCGACCCGATGA
>CAYQGF010000123.1:0-2139 GCA_964416885.1 uncultured Iamiaceae bacterium | reverse complement strand
AGGGTCATGGCCTCGACCTGGTCGTGGGTGACGTAGACGGTGGTGGTGCCGAGCCGCTGCTGGAGCTTGGAGATGGTCGTCCGCATCTGGACCCGGAGCTTGGCGTCGAGGTTCGACAGCGGCTCGTCCATCAGGAAGGCGGCCGGCTCCCGGACGATGGCCCGGCCCATGGCCACCCGCTGGCGCTGGCCGCCGGAGAGGTTGCCGGGCTTGCGGTCGAGGTGCTCGGTCAGCTCGAGCATCCGGGCCGCGTCCTCGACCTTCCTGGTGATCTCGTCCTGGGGGACCTTCCGCAACTTGAGCGGGAACTCCATGTTCTGGCGGACGGTCATGTGCGGGTAGATGGCGTAGCTCTGGAAGACCATCGCCATGTTGCGGTCCTTGGGGTCGACGTCGTTGACCCGGTCGCCGTCGACCCGCATCTCGCCGGAGCTGATGTCCTCCAGCCCGACGATCATGTTGAGCAGGGTCGACTTCCCGCAGCCCGAGGGCCCGACGAGGATGAAGAACTCGCCGTCGCCGATGGTGAAGTCGGCCTCCTTCACGGCGGGGAAGCCGTCGCCGTAGAGCTTGCTGACCTTGTCGAGGACGATCTCGGCCATGGGTGCGCTGCCTCCTGGGGACGCCCGTCAGCCCTTCACCGCGCCCGAGGTGAGCCCGGACACGATGCGGCGCTGGAAGATGAGGACCATCACGACGATGGGGACGGTGACGAGCACCGATGCCGCCGCGATCTGCCCGGTGGGGAAGGTGAACTGCGACGAGCCGGTGAAGAAGGTGATGGCCGCCGGGACGGTGCGGGCCTTGTTGGTCGACGTGAGCGACGTGGCGAACAGGAAGTCGTTCCAGGCGAAGATGAACACGAGGATCGCCGAGGTGAACATGCCCGGGGCGGCCAGCGGGGCGATCACCTTGCGGAAGGCCTGGAACGGGGTGGCCCCGTCGATGCGGGCTGCCTTGTCGAGGTCCCACGGGATCTCCCGGAAGAACGCCGACAGCGTCCAGATGGCCAGCGGGAGGGTGAAGGTCATGTACGGGATGATCAGCCCCGGCCAGGTGTCGAACAGGTGGAGCGAGCGCCACATGTTGAACAGCGGGCCGATGATCGAGACCTGGGGGAACATGGCGATGGCCAGCGCCCCGGACATCACCAGGGCCTTGCCCGGGAAGTCGAGCCGGACGATGGCGTAGGCCGCGAAGGTGGCCAGCACCACCGCCAGCAGGGTGGAGATCAGGGCGATGCCGATCGAGTTCCGCAGGGCGGCCTGGAACTGCTCGTCCTTGAAGACGCCGCTGGCGCCGGTGTAGTTCTCCAGCGTCGGGTCCTTGGGGAAGAAGCCGCCGAGGAAGCCCTCGCCCTCCGACGCCACCTCCTCGGCCGGCTTGAGCGACAGCGAGATGATCCACAGCACCGGCACCAGGGCGTAGAAGACCACCACGCCGATGCCGGCGACCCAGAAGACCTTGTCCTTGGCCGTGTCCCGGGCGCCCGGCGCAGCCATGTCAGACCTCCTCGCCCCGTTGCTGGGCCAGGCTGGTGCCGAAGACCTTGACGAAGACGAAGGCGATGACCAGCACGCAGGCGAAGATCAGCACCGACAGCGCCGAGCCCAGGCCCAGGTTGAGCCGGCTGACCAGCGTCTTGTAGCCGAGGATCGACACGTTCTCGGTGCCCTGGGCGCCCCGGGTCATCACGAACACCGAGTCGAAGATCCGGAAGGCGTCCATGGTGCGGAACAGCAGGGCGACCAGGATCGCCGGCTTCATCAGCGGGATGATCACCTTGCGCAGCCGGTAGGGGGCCGAGGCCCCGTCGACCCGGGCCGCCTTCACCACGTCGTCGGGCACGAGGGTGAACCCGGCCAGCAGCAGGAGCGACATGAACGGCGTGGTCTTCCAGACCTCGGCCAGGATGATGACGAGGTAGGAGCTCCACCGCTCGGTGAACCAGCTCTGCTCGGTGCTCAGCAGGCCGTTGACGAAGCCGGTGGTCGGGTCGAAGGCGAACCGCCAGGCGAAAGCGGCGACGACGGTGATGATCCCGTACGGGACCAGGATCGAGGACCGCACCAGGCCCCGCCCGAAGATCGCCCGGTGCATCACGAAGGCCAGGGCGAAGCCGAGGACCAGCTCGATGGC
>CAYQGF010000122.1:2833-9167 GCA_964416885.1 uncultured Iamiaceae bacterium | reverse complement strand
ACGCCGGCGGTGCGGAGGGTGTCGAGGGCGCGGTAGGTGTCCTCGGCCGCGACGACGGCGACCATGCCGAGCCCGAGGTTGAAGACCTTCCGCATCTCGTCGTCGGTGACGTCGCCGAGGCGCTGGATCTCGCCGAAGATGCGGGGGGTCTCCCACGTGGACTCGTCGACCACGGCGTCGACGTTGCGGGGCAACGACCGGGGCAGGTTGCCGGGCAGCCCACCCCCGGTGACGTGGGCGATGGCGTGGACGTCAACGTCGGCCACCAGCGCCCGGATCGCCGGGGCGTAGACCACCGACGGCTCCAGCAGCTCGTCCGCGAGAGAGTGGCGCGCCCCCTCGTAGGCCGGGCCGTCGAGGGGGAGCCCGGCCCGCTCCAGCAGGACCCGGCGGGCCAGCGAGTAGCCGTTCGAACGGAGCCCCGGCGACGGCAGGCCGATCAGGACGTCGCCGACGTGGACCCGGTCAGGCCCGAGCATCAGGTCCCGCTCGACCACGCCGACGGCAAAGCCCACCAGGTCGAACTCACCCGGGTCCATGGCGCCGGGGTGCTCGGCCATCTCCCCGCCGATCAGGGCGCACCCGGCCTGGCGGCAGCCCTCGGCCACGCCCTCGACGAGCTGCTCGATGTGGTCGGGGTCGAGCTTGCCGACAGCGATGTAGTCGAGGAAGAACAGCGGCTCGGCGCCGGCGCAGATGATGTCGTCGACACACATGGCCACCAGGTCGACGCCGATGGTGTCGAACCGGTCGGCGGCCTGGGCGACCAGGGCCTTGGTGCCGACGCCGTCGGTCGAGCTGACCAGCACCGGGTGGCGGTAGCGGTGGTGGGCGAAGGAGAACAGCCCGCCGAAGCCCCCGATGTCGCCGATGACCTCGGGCCGGAAGGTCGAACGGACCTTGGCCTTGATCCGCTCGACGGCCTCCTCGCCGGCGGCGATGTCGACGCCAGCTGCCTCGTAGCTCTCGCCACTCTCGCTCACGGTGCTCCCGGGTCCGTCGTGGGGTACGTCAGGTGCCGCGCTGGGCATCGTCGGCGGGCATCAGCGAAGGCTGGTCGAGGACGGCGCCGGCCGCGACCGACGTGGCCCGCTCGATGCGACCGGCCGCACCCTCCTCCAGCACGTCCTTGGTGAGCTCGACCGGTACCTCGACCGGGTACGTCCCGGTGAAGCAGGCGGCGCAGAACCCGGCCTCCTGGGCACCGGTGGACCCCAACAGGCGGTGCAGCTCGATGTAGGCGAGGGAGTCGACGCCGAGGAAGTCCTTGATGCCCTCGACGTCGAGCTTGGCCGCCAGCAGCTCGTCGGGGCTACCGAAGTCCATCCCGTAGAAGCAGGGCCAGCGCACCGGCGGCGAGGTCAGGCGCAGGTGGACCTCCCGGGCGCCGGCCTCCCGCAGCATCCGGACCAGCTGGTGCTGGGTGGTGCCCCGGACGACCGAGTCGTCCACCACGACGATGCGGCGGCCCTCGATGTTCTCCCGCAGCGGGTTGAACTTCATCCGCACGCCGAGGGCCCGCATCTCCTGGCTCGGGGCGATGAACGTGCGGCCGATGTAGCGGTTCTTGACCAGGCCCTGGCCGAACGGGATCCCGCTGGCCCGGGCGTAGCCCTCGGCCGCCGGGACGCCGGACTCGGGCACGCCCATCACCATGTCGGCCTCGACCGGCGCCTGCTCGGCCAGCGCCTCGCCCTGGCGGACCCGGGCGTGGTGGACGCTCTGGCCGTAGAGCCGGGCGTCGGGGCGGGCGAAGTAGACGAACTCGAACAGGCAGAGCTTGGGGTCGATGCGCTCGTCGGGGAACGGCCGGAGCGAGCGGGGCGCCTCGCCCTTGGCCAGGACGACGACCTCGCCGGCCTCGACCTCCCGCACCATGGCGGCCCCGACGATGTCGAGCGCCGGGCTCTCGGAGGCGACGACCCACGAGTCGCCCTTCCGGCCCAGGCAGAGGGGCCGCAGGCCGTTGGGGTCGCGCATCCCGTACACCCGCTCGGTGTCCATGACCACGAACGAGAAGGCGCCCTCCAGCTTGGGCAGGACCGCCATCAGGGCCACTTCCAGGGCCTCGCCGGAGGGCATGTCGGGGCGGGCGGCCAGCTCCAGGCTGAGGAGCTCGGCCACCAGGTCGCTGTCGCTCGACACCGTGCCCGGGAGCATCCCGTGCTCCTCGGCCAGCGCCGCGGTGTTGGTGAGGTTGCCGTTGTGACCGAGGGCGAACTGGTGGTCACCGACGTTGCGGTAGACGGGCTGGGCGTTGCCCCACGTCGACGAGCCGGTCGTGGAGTAGCGGGTGTGGCCGATGGCCAGGTGGCCGATGAGGGGGGCGAGGGTGCGGTCGTCGAAGACGTTGGACACCAGCCCCATGTCGCGCACGACGGTGAGGTGCTCGCCGTCGCTGACCGCCATCCCGGCCGACTCCTGGCCCCGGTGCTGGAGGGCATAGAGGCCGAGGTAGGTCAGGTGGGCGACGGGCTCGTCGGGCCCGATGACGCCGAAGACGCCGCACGCCTCCTTCGGCGAGTCGTCGAAGGGGTCGGCCACGGCCTCCATCATCGCACCTGCCGCACCGCTTCCCCCACCTCGCCGCGATCTGGGGCCGACCCCCCATCGCGGCACACAAAGGGGTCTGACCCCTTTGTGTGTCGCGGTCAGCCTTGGGAGACGGGGGCGTCGAGGGCGGCGGGGAGCCGGTCGCGCCAGGCCGTCGTGGCCTCGGTGACCGTCAGGTCGACCAGGGGACCGGCGGCGCCGGTGAGGGCGATGCGGTCGCCACCGGCGGTGCCGAGACGGCGGGCCGGGACACCGGCGGCGGCGGCCCGGGCCAGCAGGGCGTCGAGGTCGGCCTCGGGGACGCTGAGGACGACCCGGCCCGGCGTCTCGCACAGCAGCGCCGACGGGGAGTCGACACCGTCGACCTCGACCCCGATGCCGGAACGCACCGCCATCTCGGCCAGGGCCAACCCGACCCCGCCCTCGGCCACGTCGTGGACACCGGACGGCACGCCGTCGGCGACGACGGTGCGCACCAGCCCGGCGAGCGCGCTGACCGCCGGCAGGTCGAGCGGGTCGAGGGCACCGAGCCGGGGCACGCCGGCCTCGGACGCCCAGCGGGAGCCGGCGAGCGAGCCCCCGGGCTCGGCGCCCAGCAGGACCACGGCGTCACCGTCGGCCAGGCCGACACCGGGGGGCCGGCGGTCGAGGGCGTCGACCACACCGAGCAGGCCGATGACGGGGGTCGGGTCGATGTCGGTGCCGGCGGTCTCGTTGTAGAGGCTGACGTTGCCGCCCACGACCGGGAGCCCGAAGGCCCGGCAGGCGTCGGTCATGCCGTCGATCGCCTCCGAGAGCTGCCACATGACCTCGGGGTGCTCGGGGTTGCCGAAGTTGAGGCAGTTGACGACGGCGACGGGCCGGGCCCCGACGCAGGCCAGGTTGAGGACCGACTCGGCGACCGTGGCCGCGGTGCCGAGGCGGGGGTCGATCGCACACCACCGGTGGTTGCCGTCGGTGGTGAGGGCCAGGCCCCGACCGGTGTCGACACCGGTGGTCGGGTGCTTGAGGCGCAGGACCGCGGCGTCGCCCCCCGGGGGCTCGACGGTGTTGAGGAAGAGCTGGTGGTCGTACTGGCGATGGACCCAGCTGGTGTCGCAGAGCTGGTCGCGCACCGCGGCGGTGCAGTCGGCCGGCGCGGGGGCGCCGGGGTCGGTGCCGACCCGGGCCTCTCGGTCGGCCGGGACGGCGCGGGGCCGGTCGTAGAGCGGCGCGGCATCGTGGAGGCTGCTGGCCGGGACCTCGGCCAGGACCTCACCGTCGAAGCCGTCGACGATGCGGAGCTGCCCCCCCTCGGTGACCTTGCCCACGACCGTGGCGGCGACCTCCCAGCGGGCGCACAGCCGCAGTACCTCGTCGAGCCCTTCAGGGGTGACGATGGCCAGCATCCGCTCCTGGCTCTCGCTGGTCATCACCTCGAACGGCTCCATGCCCTCCTCCCGCCGGGGCACGGCGCTGACGTCGAAGTCCATGCCGACGCCGCCCCGGCTGGCGGTCTCGCTGGCCGCACAGGTGAGCCCGGCGCCGCCGAGGTCCTGGATGCCGACGACGAGCCCGGCGTCGAGGAGCGTGAGGCAGGCCTCGATCAGCCGCTTCTCCTCGAAGGGGTCGCCGACCTGCACCGACGGGCGCTTGTCCTCGCTGTCCTCGTCGAAGCCGGCGCTGGCCAGGACGCTGACCCCGCCGATGCCGTCGCGGCCGGTGGCCGAGCCCAGCAGCACGGCCAGGTTGCCGACCCCGGTGGCGGCGCCGAGCACGAGCCGCTCGACCGGGAGAACGCCGAGGCACAGCACGTTGACCAGCGGGTTGCCCTGGTAGCAGGGGTCGAAGACGGTCTCGCCGCCGACGTTGGGCACACCGACCGAGTTGCCGTAGCCGGAGATGCCGGACACCACGCCCTCCGCGACCCACCGGCTGCGAGCGTCGTCGAGGGGGCCGAACCGGAGCGGGTCCATGGTGGCGATGGGGCGAGCGCCCATGGTGAAGATGTCGCGCAGGATGCCGCCGACGCCGGTGGCCGCGCCCTGGGCCGGCTCGATGTAGCTCGGGTGGTTGTGGCTCTCGATGCGGATGGCGGCGGCGATGCCGTCTCCCACGTCGACGACGCCGGCGTTCTCGCCCGGGCCGACCAGCACCCCCTCGCCCTCGGTCGGCAGCCGCTTCAGGTGGATGCGGGAGGACTTGTAGGAGCAGTGCTCCGACCACATGACGGCGTACATCGCCAGCTCGAGGTGGTTGGGCTGACGGCCGAGGATGTCGGCGATGTCGGCCGCCTCGGTGTCGGTGAGGCCCAGGGCCCGGTGGATGGCGGGGTCATGGCCGGTGTCGCGGCCGGGCTGGCTGGTCCGCTCGCTGCGCTCGCTCACGGCTCGACCCTATCGGCGGCCCTCCCGACGGCTCGACCGGGCCGGTGCCATTCAGGGGAATTCGCCCGTCCTGACGACGCAGCAACTATTCTCATCGGCGGTTCGGGAGGGACTCCACTTACCGCAAACCACCCCATCAGGGAGACCCCGACATGCCCCCCAAGAAGGCCGCTGCGTCCAAGAAGCGGACCATGTCCGAGGAGCACAAGACCGCCATCGCCGAAGGCCGCAAGCAGGCCAAGGCGGTCTCGGACTACCTGGAGGCCCTGGCGGCCAACAAGCCCAAGCGGGGCCGTCAGCGCACGCCGGACTCGATCAAGGCCCGCATGGAGAAGATCGATGCCGAGCTGGCTTCCGCCGACGCTCTCACCGTTCTGAACCTCGAGCAGGAGAAGCTCGACCTGGCCGCCGAGCTGGAGGCCAAGTCGGCCACCGTCGACCTCTCCGCCCTCGAGGACGCCTTCGTCGCCCACGCCGCCGCCTACGGCGCCCGCAAGGGCATCAGCTACGGCGTGTGGCGCAAGAGCAACGTCACCCCCGCCGTCCTCAAGAAGGCCGGCATCAGCCGCTCCGCCTGACGCCTCGGGCCAACGGACTCGCACGGAACGGGGTCTGACCCCGTTCCGTGTCGCGTTCAGACCGCGGCGCTCGCCCGGGCCGCGGCCGAGTCGAGGAGGCTCTGGAGCAGCGGGATGCCGTCGACCGAGCCGAGCAGCTCCGACGACGCCCGCTCCGGGTGGGGCATGAGGCCGACGACGTTGCCGGCCTCGTTGCTCACCCCGGCGATCGAGCCGACCGAACCGTTGGGGTTGTCGACGTAGCGGAGCACCACCTGGTCGTTGTCGACCAGCCGGCGGAGGGTGTCCTCATCGCAGGTGTACGCGCCCTCGAAGTGGTTGATCGGCACCCGGAGCACCGCACCCGTCCGGGTCGATGCGGTGAGCACCGAACGGGTGCTCACCACCTCCAGTTCGACGGTGGTGCAGAGGAACCGAAGGCCCTCGTTCTTGCGAAGCGCCCCGGGCAGGAGGCCGGCTTCGGTGAGGACCTGGAAGCCGTTGCAGATGCCGACGACCGGTCCACCGTCACGGGCGAAGTCGGCGACGGCGGCCACGACCGGTGAGAAGCGGGCGATGGCGCCGGGGCGGAGGTAGTCGCCGTGGGCGAACCCGCCGGGGACGACCACGGCGTCGACGCCGGCGACGCTGGTGTCGCCGTGCCACAGGATGCGCCCCTCGGCGCCCAGCCGGCCGACGGCCTCGACGACGTCGAGCTCGCAGTTCGAGCCGGGGAACCGGACGACCCCGATGGTCGCGGTCATCGCCCGGCCTGGGTGAGGGAGATCGTGCTGTCCTCGATGACCGGGTTGGTGAGGAAGCGGGCGCACATGTCCTCGACCTCGGTGCGGGCCGCGG